>JAYUCM010000265.1:0-3592 GCA_043740355.1 Acidobacteriota bacterium
GCGGGGCTCGTCACGTACGCCGCATTCTCGCGCAGCGTCAGGGTTCTTGCGCCGCTGCGGCCCTTCGCGGGCATGCTGGTGCTTGCCATGGCGGTGGCCGCGCTCGCCGCCGTGATCGCGGCGACCGGAGGCGCCGCGGCGCTGCGTACGTGGTTCTGGGTGAACCACGTCGAGCGCTTCGTGCACCCCGTCGCGACGGGACACAAGGCTCCCTTCGCCTACTACGCGTGGACGCTACCCACGACGATCGCGCCGTGGCTCGTGCCGTTCCTCGCGCTGTTCCACTTCAAAGGTCCGTTGTGGCGGCGTGACCGTGACGATGCGGCGCTCGTGCGCTTTGCGGCGGCGATGACGCTGGGACCGCTCGTCGTGCTCAGCCTGGCATCGTCGAAGCGCGGCGTGTACCTCCTTCCGCTCCTCCCACCGCTGGCTTTGTTGATGGCGTCGGCGACGCTCGATCGGATCGAAGCCGGCCGTCGGGCCCCGCGATCCAGCCTGTGGGCCCGGTCCGGCGATTGGCTCCAAGCCGCGATTCTCGCGATCGCGGGCGTGGCGCCACCGGTTGCCTACACCGTCGTGACGCGGGGCGTGACGCCGACGTCGGCGATTCTGTTGTTTGCCGGTTTTGCGACGACGGCAGCGCTCGCGGTGGCGGTCGCGCGGCACGACGCGGGGCGCGCCTTCTGGATCGGAGCGGCGGCGATGGGATTGGCGCTCGTCGGCGCGATCGCGCTCGTGGTCCCCCGAGTCGATGCGATCAAGGACATCGAGCCGTTCATTGCCCGGATCGACGTCATCATTCCGCAAGGGGAGCCGGTCCGCGCGATGGGTGCCGACGAGACGCTCCTCGGAATCGTCTCGTTCGTCACCGGAAGGCGGGTGCTTCCCATCGAGACGCAAGACTTGAGCGAAGGGTCCTTCGTCCTCGTCCAGTCCGTCGGAACCCAGCCGCCTCCCGTGGAGCTCGCGTCGGCGTACGAACGAATCGACGCCCGAGAGTTTGGTCCGAGGAGACGGATGACGCTGTGGCGGCGTAGGCGATGAATTGGGGTCAGGTCTCCCAATTGGGAGACCTGACCCCACTCAAACTATCGTCACGTCTTTGGAGAGATAGACGTCCTGGATCGCGTTCAGGAGCTTGACGCCATCCGCCATCGGACGCTGGAACGCCTTGCGACCCGAGATCAACCCCATGCCGCCGGCGCGCTTGTTGATGACCGCCGTCGTGATCGCGTCGGCCAGGTCGTTCGCCCCCGAGGCGCCGCCGGAGTTGATCAGCCCCGCGCGCCCCATGTAGCCGTTCGCGACCTGGTAGCGGCAGAGGTCGATCGGGTGGTCGCTCGACAGCTCGGTGTACATCCGCTCGTCGAGCTTGCCGTAGCCGGAGGAACCGGTTCCCATCGCCTTGAACCCGCCGTTGTTCTCGGGGAGCTTCTGCTTGATGATGTCCGCCTCGATCGTCGCGCCGAGGTGGTTGGCCTGACCCGTCAGATCCGCGGACACATGGTAGTCGGTGTCCTTCTTGAACGCAGGGTTCCGCAGGTAGCACCAGAGCACGGTCGCCATCCCCATGTCGTGTGCGGCGTGAAACGCCTGGGCGACCTCGACGATCTGCCGCGCACTTTGATCCGAGCCGAAGTAGATCGTCGCGCCCACGGCGGCCGCGCCCATGTCGGCGGCCTCCTTGACGGTGCCGAACAGGATCTGGTCGGCCCTGTTCGGGTAGGTCAGAAGCTCGCTGTGGTTCATCTTCACGAGGAGCGGGATCTTGTGCGCGTACCGGCGGGCGACCATCCCGAGCACGCCGTACGTCGACGCGACCGCGTTGCACCCGCCTTCGATCGCGAGCTTCACGATGTTCTCGGGATCGAAGTAATCGGGGTTCTTGGCGAACGACGCGCCGGCCGAGTGCTCAACCCCTTGGTCGACCGGGAGCATCGACAGATAGCCGGTTCCCGCGAGGCGTCCGGTCCTGAAGAATCGCTGCAGGTTCGCGAGGACGCGGTTGTTGCGGTCGGACGGCGCGAAGACCCGGTCGACGAAATCCGGCCCGGGAAGGTGGAGGCGATCCTTGGAGATCTTGGGAGTGGCAAACCCCAGGTAATAGTCGGTTTTGTCGCCCAACGCTTTCAGAATGGCACTGTCCATCGCGGGGTTGCTCCTTGAAGAAGTCGCCATTCTAGCAGGGCCTCAGCGCTGGATCTTCGAGGCCGCCTCCGGATCCAACAGGAACGTCGCGGGGCCGTCGCCCATCGTTACGAGGGCGATGGGGAGCTCCGAATCCTCGTTGCCGAGCGCGTCCCGCAGCGCCTCGGCCTTGGCCAGGCCCGTCGCGAACACGACGATCTGCCGCGCCGCCGTCAGCACCTTGAGCGTCAACGTCGTGCGACGGGAAGGGGGCTTGGGCGCGTCCTCCAGGAAGGCGACATCGCGATCCCACGCGCGCAAGAGACGGTGTCCGGGGAACAGCGACGCCACGTGGCCGTCTTCGCCCATTCCCAGAAGGACAAGATCGATGCGCGCGGGTTCGCCGAGGTGCTCGCGAAGCAGCCGCGCGTAGCCTTCCGTCGCGAGCGGAGCGGCAACCTCGCCCCGCATGCGATGGATGCGCTCGGCAGCGATGGGGACCCGGTCGAGGCATGCGGCTTGCGCGACGCGAAAGTTCGAGTCGGGATCGCCGGGCGGAACCATGCGCTCGTCGACCCAGAAGACCGCGACCCTGGACCAGTCGATCGAGGCGGGAATCAGCGAAGGGAGGAGAACCTCGGCGGCGGAGCCGCCGGGGACGGCGATCGAGAACCCGCCCCGCTCCGCGATGGCGCGTCGCGACGATGCCTCGACCAGCCCAGCGAATCGCGCCGCGAGCTCCGGAACAGGATGGATCGCCACATCGACGGGCATCGCGGGAATGAGGCTACCATGTCCGACGCTTCGTTCCGCGGAGAAGGAGGTCGCTCATGCAGGTCGGCGTCATCGGTCTCGGCCGGATGGGCGGCAACATGGCCCGCCGCCTCGTGCGCGGCGGTCACGCATGCGTGGTTTACAACCGATCGAAGGGTCCGGTGGACGAGCTGGTCAAGGACGGGGCGCAAGGGACGACCGACCTCGCGGCATTCGTTTCGATGCTCGCCGCGCCGCGCGCCGTCTGGCTGATGGTTCCGGCGGCGGTCGTGGACCGGGTGCTCGCCGACCTCACCCCGCTCCTCGCGAAAGGCGACGTCGTGATCGACGGCGGGAACTCGTACTACCGGGACGACATCGCACGCGCGGGGAAGCTCGCCGAGTCGGGACTCCGCTTTGTCGATTGCGGCACCTCGGGCGGCGTCTGGGGCCTGGAGCGCGGCTACTGCCTGATGATCGGCGGCGAGGCGGAGACGGTCAAGCGCCTCGACCCGATCTTCGCGACGTTGGCGCCCGGGACCGGATCGATACCGCCCACCGCGGGGCGCGCACAAACGTCCGGGACGGCGGAGCGCGGGTATCTCCACTGCGGGCCGCACGGCGCCGGCCACTTCGTGAAGATGGTGCACAACGGCATCGAGTACGGACTGATGGCCGCCTACGCCGAGGGGCTGAACATCCTCCGCCACGC
>JAYUCM010000266.1:0-21746 GCA_043740355.1 Acidobacteriota bacterium
CCGCGCGGGGAGGCGTGCATGGCCGAGGGAGAGAATCCAGAGGAGGCGGGACAGGACAGTCAGAAGCCCAGCATCAAGGTCACCGACAGGCGGCATTTCACGCGAGACGGTGAGCGTCGCACCGAGGTCGACGAAGATCCCGAATTGGCGACGCCCGCGGGGGTCCAGCCGGTTCCGGGGCCGGCACGACGACCGGAGAGCGAGACGAAGTTCGAGCACCGCCCGTTGGATGAGCCGGAAGGCGTGGACTTCACGATGTTGATCAACGCCATGGCGCAACCGGCGTTGCTCTACCTCGGGGAGATCCCGCATCCCGCCACGGGACAGCCGGCCTTGGACCTCGAAGGGGCGCGCATTCAGATCGACATGCTCGACCTGTTGCGCGTGAAATGCCGGGGCAACCTGACTCCCCAGGAAGACAACCTCCTGGAGAGCGTCCTGCACCAGCTCAGGATGCGGTACGTCGCGCGATCGGGATCGGCCGGATAGCGTTCGTCGAACCCGAACCCTCGGGCTCGCGCGGGCGCCAGTCGGCGAACGCACGAAAGGGACCCGGGGGCCAATGTGAGGAAACGACCCGAAAGAGCGATCGCCGCGGGGATGGTTGCCCTGCTCGCCTGGGCCGTACCTTCCGTTGCACGTGGCGCGCTCGACACCGGCGTGATCCGGCTCGCGCAACCGTCACCCGCCGAAGACCCGGACGCGACCGCGACCTCCGAGGTCGAACCGCGCACGGACGCCCGCCATGGCTTCGACGTCGAGGCGTTCGACAGCCGGTTCGAGAGTCTCTGGTTCCAGCGCAAGGCCTACCTGGCCTCCGGCCGGAACGACGACGCCGCCCGCCAGTCCGATCTGATCCGAGATTTCGTGGCCGAAGAGGGAGTGCGTCGGCTCGAAGTACCGGCGGGGGCCCTGCTGATCGAATCCCGTGGTTGGCTGCGCGAGGGGAATTACGACAAGGCCCTCGCGTCGCTCGCGCTCGCCGACTCGCTCGATCCGGGGCGCCCGCAGATCGCGCTCGCCCGGTCGCACGTGCTGTGGGCCTCCGGAGCCGGGTCGTTCGCCGCGGCTTCCGAGTGGCTGCGCGCGATACGAGGCCTGGTGGCCGCCGCGTTCGGCGACTTGAACGTCCTGCACGGATTGGCGCTCGTGGCCGTCGTGGCCGTGCTCGCCAGCTCAGCGCTCTTCGCGCTGCTCATGGCCATCCGCCATCAGGTGGCGCTCCGCCACGATGTCGAAGAATGGCTGATTCGGGAAGATCGGGAGCTGTGGGCGAAGGCCGGCGGGTGGGCGGTCTTGCTGCTTCCCCTCGTCCTGTGGGTCGGTGCCGGATGGGTCACGATCTACTGGCTCACCGTGGTCTTCCGCTACATGCGGCGCGGCGAGCGCGCGCTGGCCGCGCTGCTCCTCGTTGCCGCGGCGCTCGCGGTTCCCGCGTACCGGTTTTCCATCGGGCTCTATGGCCTCGCCGCCGATCCGACGGTCCGGACGACGATCGCCGCCGCGAACGGCGGGTACGATCCCGACCGCATCGTCAAGCTGCGCCAGCTCGTCGATACCCACCCTGACGATCCGACGTATCGCTTCTTGCTGGCCGGCCTCTACAAGAACGGACGCTACTTCGAGGAAGCGTTTCAAGAATACAAGCGTGTTCTCGATGCGGCGCCGTCGACCTATCAAGCCAGGATCAACCTCGGGAACATCTACTTCGTGCTCGGCCAGTACGGCGAAGCGATGTCGAACTACCGGAAGGCCCTCGACATCCGGCCGAATTCCGCACTCGCGTACTACGACATGTATCTGGCGCAGTCGGACTCGTTCAAGCTCAAAGAGGCCACCGATTCCCTCGCACGCGCGCGCAGCCTCGACCCCGCTCAGACCAACCGCTGGCTGACCTCCGGCAGCCGGGAAGGCGGCGGCCCGAAGGTGATCGACGCCATGATCGACTTCGACTCGATCTTCAGCGCGGCCGTCGAGGGGCGGCGTCTCAGGCAATGGTTCGACGGGGAGCCGGAACGGCGTCGCTGGACGTCGGCGCTCGCGGGTCTCAACAACACCACCAGCCTCATGGCGCTCGCCGGGCTGCTTTCGTGCGGCATGACGCTCGTCGCACTTCGCGGGCGAACCCCGGCGCAGCGATGCACGCGCTGTGGGCGCCCCTTCTGCTCGTACTGCAAGTCCGAGCGCGAGGGCCACGAATTCTGCAGCCAATGCGCGCACCTCTTCGTTCTCGGCGACGGCCTCGCCCCGGAAACCAAGAGCATGAAGCTGTACGAGGTGGAGCGGCACGCGGCCAGGGGCCGGAGAGGGCGCAGGATCGCCTCGGCGTTCTTGCCGGGCGCCTCGCACATCTTGACGGGGCACGCGTGGGTCGGCTGCGGGCTGTTGATGCTCTGGCTGCTCGCGTGGATCGGGGGTTTTCCGCAGGGGTTGGCGCCCCTCGAGCGCATGCTCGGCCTGGGCGTTCATCTCGCCGGTCTCCGGCTCGGATCCATTCCGGACGTGTACAGCCTCGACGCGGTGTTCGTGCTCGCGCTCCCGTTGGCGGCCGTCGTGTGGTTCGCCGGCAACGCCGGCTTCTCCCGGATGCGGGGGGCCTGAGATGGCCCTCGTCGGGACGATCAAGGACTTCGGCCTCGCCGACATCCTGCAGCTCATCGGCCTCCAGAGGAAGTCCGGACTCCTCACGCTGGAACACGGAACCGACCGGGTCACGGTGAAATTCCTCGAGGGTGCCGTGGTCGGCGCCGACACGAGCACGCGCAACCTCGAGGAGCTGTTGGGCTCCGTCCTGGTTCGTACGGGTCGCATCACGGAAGCGCAGCTGCAGGCGACGCTCGCGATCCAAGAGAGCACGTTGCAGCGGCTCGGCTACATTCTCGTCAAGCAGGGTTTCATCTCCGACGTCGATCTCGAGGAAGCGCTCCGCATCCAGGTGACGCAGATCGTCTATCGCCTCTTCCGCTGGCGCGAGGGGAAGTACCAGTTCACGCCGATGGATCACGTGGAGTACGACAACGAGCACTTCCGGCCGTTGTCGGCCGATGCGATCCTGATGGAAGGCGCTCGGATGATCGACGAGTGGCCGATGCTCGAGCGCCGCATCAAGTCGCCGGCGGCGGTCTTCCGGAAGACGGCGTCGGGCGCCGCGCTGGACGTTCCCGTCGCCTCCTTGCTCGACGCCGACATCGAATTCAGCTTCCAGGATGCCCCGGAACGCGACAAGCGGGGCGCGGGCGAGCTCCGCATCGCCCCGGACGAGCGCGACGTCCTCCACATGGTCGACGGTGTCGCGAGCGTCCAAGACGTCGTGGACACGAGCGCGTTGGCCGAGTTCGACGTGTATCGGATCCTGTTCGAGCTCCTGAACCGCAATCTCATCGAAGTGGTCGACCTCGAGGTCTCCGCAGGCGTCGCCCCGCACGAGGAACAGCGCCTGCGATGGATGTCCGTCGGCCTGCAGGCCGCCGTGATCGCCCTGGCCGCGCTCGGGGTCTTGACGCTCCGCGTCAATCCGTTCACGCCTTGGAGGCTCGCCGCCGACAGCAACGACACCGAGCTGCTGAAGACCTACGCCAGCCGAAACCGGCTCGAACGCGTGGAACAGTCCCTCCAGGCGTTCTACCTCGATCGCGGATCGATGCCGGAGTCGCTTCAAGTTCTCGCCTCGGGAGGCTACCTCCCCCGTTCGGATCTGGTCGATCCGTGGGGCCGCTCCTACGCCTACCGCGTCGGCCCGGCGGCATTCGAGATCGCGAGCCGCGGTCGAGAGGGCGAGATTCGGGACGACCTCGTGGTCCGGCACCCCTTCACCGCGTCCCAGAGGATGGTGCTCGAAGGCGGCGTGGCCGACCGCGGACGCTCGTCCCGTCCTTGACAGCCTGGGACAGGGGTCCTAAAAAGCCGGGCGTTCGCCAAGAGGGGGCTAAAAACCCCCCCCGTGCGAGGGAGCGTCCATGAGCAAGATCATCGGTATCGATCTCGGAACGAGCAACTCCGTCGTCGCGATCATGGAGGGCGGCAAGCCCGCCGTCATCACGAACGCCGAGGGGGGCCGCCTGACGCCGTCCGTCGTCGCGGTGACCGACAAAGGAGAGCGCCTCGTCGGGCAGGTTGCCAAGCGGCAGGCGATCACGAATCCGTCGAACACCGTCTATTCCATCAAGCGCTTCATGGGACGGAAGTACGCCGAGGTGCAGGGCGACGCCAGGATGGTCCCGTACCACATGGAAGCCGCGGACAACGGCGACGTGCGCGTGCAGATCCAGGACAAGAAATACTCTCCGCCCGAGGTGTCGGCGATGGTGCTCCGGAAGCTCAAGGAGGCCGCCGAGGCACACCTGGGCGAGACGATCACCCGGGCTGTCATCACGGTCCCCGCCTATTTCAACGACGCACAGCGGCAGGCCACCAAAGATGCGGGCCAGATCGCCGGCCTCACCGTCGAACGCATCGTGAACGAGCCGACGGCGGCGGCGCTGGCCTACGGACTCGACAAGAAGAAGGATGAGACGATCGCGGTCTTCGACTTCGGCGGCGGCACGTTCGACATCTCGATCCTCGAGGTCGGCGATGGCGTCGTGGAGGTCAAGTCCACCAACGGCGACACGCACTTGGGCGGCGACGACATCGACCACATCCTGATGGAGTGGCTGACCGCCGAGTTCAAGAAGGACCAGGGGATCGACCTCGGGAAGGACAAGATGGCCCTCCAGCGGCTCAAGGAAGCGGCGGAGAAGGCGAAATGCGATCTGTCTTCGCTGACCGAAACCGAGGTCAATCTACCGTTCATCACCGCGGACGCCGGCGGGCCGAAACACCTTCAGATCAAGCTCAACCGCGCGCGGTTCGAGCAGCTCGTCGAGCCGATCCTCAGTCGGACGCTCGGTCCTTGCGAGCGGGCGTTGAAAGACGCGGGTGTCGCCATCGGCGACATCGACGAGGTCGTCCTCGTCGGCGGATCGACGCGTATCCCCCGGGTTCAAGACATGGTGCGGTCGTTTTTCGGCAAGGACCCCCACAAGGGCGTCAACCCCGACGAGGTCGTCGCGATCGGCGCTGCGATCCAGGCGGGGGTGCTGGCGGGGGATGTGAAGGATTTGCTCCTGCTCGATGTCACGCCGCTCTCGCTCGGCATCGAGACGCTGGGCGGGGTGTTCACGAGGCTGATCGCGCGCAATACGACGATCCCGACCCGGAAGAGTGAGATCTTCTCGACCGCGGCCGACGGCCAGACGAGCGTCGAGGTCCACGTTCTCCAAGGCGAGCGCGAGCTGGCGCGCGACAACAAGACGCTCGGGCGATTCCATCTCGACGGTATCCCGGCGGCGCCGCGCGGGGTGCCGCAGATCGAAGTGACGTTCGACATCGACGCCAACGGCATCGTTCACGTGTCCGCGAAGGACCTCGGGAGCGGCAAGGAACAGAAGATCGCGATCACGTCGTCGTCCGGCCTGTCGAAGGACGATGTCGAGACCATGGTCCGGGAGGCCGAGTCCCACGCGGCTGAGGACAAGAAGCAGCGCGAGGCCATCGACGCTCGGAACCGCGCGGACCAGCTCGTCTACCAGACGGAGAAGGAGCTTGGCGACAACGCGGAGAAGGTGCCCGCAGGCGAGCAAGCTCCGCTCCGCGAAGCGATCGACGCGGCGAAGGCCGCCCTCGCGGGGACCGATCCTGCTGCGATCCGGGCGACGGGCGAGTCCCTGGAGCGCGAGCGCCTGAAGTTCGGTGAGGCGGTGTATCGGGCCGCGAGCGGACCGGGCGCAGCTTCCGGAGCCCAGGGCGATACCGGCGGATCCGCCGCGAAATCGGGCGAAGACGTCATCGACGCCGAGGTCGTCGACGCCGACGCTCACAAGAACTAGGGCCCCGGCCGAGCAAGAGTTGCTAGAATCCTCCGGCGGCTCGACCCTGGGCCGGAGGAGTTCGGATGGCGCAGACGGAATGGGATCCGCTCAAAGATCTCGTGGGCATCCAGGAGCGGATGAACAAGCTCTTCGAGAGCGCGCTCGCACGCACCAACTTCGACGCCGAGGGCGGCGTCGGCGCATGGACGCCGGTTGCGGATGTCTACGAAGACGCGGGGAAGCTCGTCTTCTGCTTGGAGCTGCCGGGACTCGCTCAGTCCGACATCGACGTGCGGCTCGAGGACGACGAGCTCGTCGTCCGGGGAGAGCGCCAGATGGAGCGGGGGGCGCCGGGAGAACAATTCCACCGCGTCGAGCGCTCGTACGGCAAGTTCGTCCGCCGTTTTCGGCTGCGCTCTCACATCGACCCCAGCTCGGTCGCCGCCGCCTACCATGACGGCGTTCTCGTCATCACACTCGCGAAGAAGGACGACGCCGGCAAGAACCCGATCCGAGTCGTCATCCGCTGAGCGCGCGAGCCACCTGGTATACTCACTCCGCTACCCGGGGAATCGATGGAAGACGAACGAGTACAGTCCCGCGGCGGCGGCTCGGAATCCCTCAAGAAGTATCTCAAGGAGATCTCGCGGCTGTCCCGAATCACGGCCGACGAAGAGCGTGTGCTCGGCCGCAAGATTCAGAAGGGCGACCAAAAGGCTCTGCGGCGCCTGGTCGAGGCCAATCTCCGGTTCGTCGTGTCGTACGCGAAGCGCTACCGCGGATGCGGGATGTCGTTCCTCGACCTGATCAACGAAGGAAACATCGGTCTCATCGAGGCGGCCAAGCGGTACGATGCCAGCAAGAACGTCAAGTTCATCACGTACGCCGTGTGGTGGGTCCGCCAGGCGATCATTCACGCGCTGTCCGATCAGAGCGGCGCCTTCCGCCTTCCGCAGAAACAGGCGAATCTCCTGTACCGCATCGGTAAGGCGCAGTCCATGCTGCGCAACGAGCTCGAGCGGGCGCCCACGGCCCAGGAGGTCGCGACGCGGATCGAGGCCACCCTCGACGAGGTGACCACGCTGCTGCAGGTCGCCAACGACAACGTCTCGCTCTCCGCGGTCATCGATGAAGAGCACGAGTTCCACCTGTCCGACAAGCTCGAGCAGGACACCATCCCCGCGGCGGATTTCGTCTTCCTCCGGCAGTCCCTGCGCCGCCACGTTCGCGCGGCGCTCGGCGAATTGGTCGAGAAGGAAGAGATGGTCCTCCGCTTGAGGTTCGGACTCGACGGCTCAGACCCGAAAACGCTCAAGGAGATCGGCGAGCTGATGAACCTCTCGCGCGAGCGCATCCGTCAGATCGAAGCGCAGGCCCTCGAGAAACTGAATCGTTCGCAGAAGTGCCAACAGCTCCGGGGCTACCTCAACTGAGCGACGCTTTCGGAAACGAGGCCCTCGCCATGAGCGAGCCCTGTACGACGTGCGGCGGGACCGGATTCGAGATCCGCGAGGGCGCCGAAGGCATGATCGTTTCCGTCCGGTGCGCGTGCAGCGTTCGCGACCGGGCCGAGCGCATCCTCGGGGCAGCGCACATTCCGCGCCGTTACGAGCACTGCTCGCTCGACAATTTCGAGGTCTGGCAGCCGGCGCTCACGCCTGCTCTCGCCTGGGCCAAGGAGTGGTTCGAACGCTGGCCCGTTCAGGTTGACGTGGGACTCCTCTTCGTCGGACCTCCGGGGACCGGTAAGACGCACCTCGCCGTCGGCCTGCTGCGCGAGCTGGCTTCCCGAAAGGGGGTGAAGATCGTCTTCGCCGAGCAGCGCGAGCTGCTCAAGGACCTGCAATCGACCTTCGACGGGGGCTCCGCGCGCACCGAGGCCGAGGTTCTCGCCCCCGTCCTGGAATCGGAGGTCCTTCTGCTGGACGATCTAGGGGCCGGACGGACGACGGCCTGGGCCCAAGACGTCATGCACGACGTGCTCGCGCACCGCTACAATCGCAAGCTTCCGACCGTCATGACCACCAATCGCGCAACCGGTGACGATGACGACGCGGCGACGGGCTCGGATGCGCCGACCTTGCGCGATCGCCTCGGGGACGCTCTGATGTCGCGGATCTACGAAATGTGCCGGGTGATCCCGGTCAACGGCGAAGACTACAGACGGCGCATCCTGCACGCACGACACCGTTTCTAGCGGCGAGGGAGCGTAATCGGCGATGGCTCAGAACGATGCCGCGAACGTCCACTACGAAGCGATCGACCGCATCGCCTGGGTGACGATCAACCGTCCTGACAAGCTGAACGCGCTGAACCGCGCGACGATCGACGAGATCGCTCAAGCCGCCGCCCGCGCCGCTTCAGACCCCGAGGTCGGCGTCGTCGTCGTGACGGGCGCGGGGGAGAAGTCTTTCGTGGCCGGGGCCGACATCGCCGAGATGAGTGCGCTCGACGCCCTGGGGGCGCAGAGTTTCTCGCACCGGCTGAACGAGGGATTCGGACTCCTGGAGGCGTCCCCGAAGCCCGTGATCGCCGCGATCAACGGGTTCGCGCTGGGCGGAGGGTGCGAGCTGGCCCTGGCCTGCCACGTGAGGATAGCCGCCGACAACGCGGTGTTCGGGCAGCCGGAGGTGGGATTAGGGCTCATTCCGGGGGCAGGGGGCACGCAGAGGCTGCAGCGTCTGATCGGTCGAGGGCGGGCGCTGGATCTCATCCTCACGGGCGAGGTGATCAACGCCGCGGAAGCTCTGCGCATCGGCCTGATCGAGCGGCTGGTGCCGGTGGGGGAGCTACGCGCCACCGTGACGGCCTACGCTTCGAAGCTCCTCGCCAAGAGTCCGCTGGCCCTTTCTCGCGCCCTCGACGCGGTCTACGCCGGAGGCGAGATGGCTCTCCCCGAGGCGCTCAGGCTGGAAGCCTCGCTCTTCGGTCTGTGCTTCGCGACGGAAGATATGCGCGAGGGGACGCGTGCTTTCCTCGAGAAGCGGAAGCCCCGGTTCGTTGGCCGCTAGGCGTCATGCACCGCATCCGCTTGCTTCGGATCCTCGTGCCGATCCTCCTCCTTGTTTTTCTCGTCGCCATCGCATTGACCCTGCGCCCGCGGCCGCAGCCGAGCGCCAGCACCGAGGAGGCACCATCCGACCCAGGCGCCCGCATGGAGGGTTTTCGCTTCAGCGATCTCGTCGGAGGACGCCGCCGGCTTCTCGTCCAGGCGCGGGTCGGACGCGTGGACGACCAAGGTGCCTTTGAGGTCGAGCAGGTCGAGCGGTTCGAGGTCGATCGAGAGGATCAGCGGCCGCTTCTCCTGACGGCGACGCGCGGCGCCGGCTCCGGAGCCCAAGGAAAGAGGACGGTGCGACTGGAGGGCGGGGTCACGCTGACGGACGACGAAGCCGGGCTCGGCCTGGAGATTCCGACCGTCGACATCGATCAGGTCACCGGGGTCGTACGCTCGCTCGGCGCCGTCGTTTTGAAGAGCGACGCGTGGGGCGGAAGCGCATCGTCGGCGGTTTACAGCCTGAAGGGGGAGCCCACCCAGATCCTGAACCTCGTTCTGGACGGCCCCGAAGGCGGGCATCTCACGGCCCAGCGTGCCTCGATCCGTCCGGGCGGAAGGACGCTGACGCTGGCGGGCGAGGTCGAAGCCTCGCAAGGCGGCATGGCGCTTCGCGCCGAAAACATCGTGCTCGTGCGACGGGCGGACGGGCGGCTCGAGACCGTTACCGCGACGCCCGCCGTGACCGGGACGGCCTCGCAGCTTGCGGGGGGGGCGGCGGGGTTCGTCGCGCGCGAGGCGCGCGCCGTTTGGGATCCGAGCGGCAACGTGGAGAGCGTCACGCTGTCGGGCGGCGCGCGCGTTCAGCACCCACGAGGAAACGTCACCGCCGATACGATCGAGACGAAATCGCTCGGGGCATCGCAAGGCTTCGCACTGTCCGCCTCGGCCCACGTCCAGGCCTCCGCCCCCTCTCCCAAAGGCCTCGCCACGCTGTCGTGCGACGATCTTCGCGCGACCATCGACGCGGAGGGAACCGCCCGCGACGGCGTCGCCACCGGCAACGTCCGATTCGACGGCGAGGGGACTTCGGGCGAGGCCGCCGACGCCGCTTTCACGTCGCTCGTTGCGGGTGGCACCGTGACCTTACGCGCCTCGAGCGCAAGACGTGCGCGCCTCGCCTCCGGGAGGACCCGGATCGTCGCGGACAGCATCGTGAGCGACGTGCGCGGCGTGAAGCTGCTGGCCGAGGGTCGGGTCGAATCGACGATGCTCGCGACATCGGCGACCCCGACGGCCGGCATGTCCCCGATGTTCACGGCGACCGAGGCCGTGCACTTCGTCTCCGCGTCGCTCGACAGCGAGAATGCGGGGGCGCACCTGCTGCTCCGCGGCGACGTCCGGGCATGGCAGGGAGAGCGCACGCTCTCCGCTGACGAGGTCGAGATGATCCACGAGGGCGAGGTGTTGAACGCGCGGGGCCACGTCGCCACCCGGATGCCGCGCGACTCCGCGCACGCCGCGACCGAAGCCGACTACGTTCAGATCGGCGCCGATCGGCTTTCCTACCGAGGGGCAGCACGCACCGCCGAGTACGACGGCGGCGTCCGCGTGCGGCAAGCCGAGGGCTGGCTCCAGGCGCCCCGTCTCGTCGTGACCTTGGCCTCCGGCGGTCCGGGGCTGCGCGAGGTCCAAGCGTTGGACGGGATCCGCTTCGAGTACCGAGCTCCCGGCGAGCACGGTGTTCCAACGACCGCGGCGGGCGAAGGCGATCGCGGCCTCTACGACGCGGCCTCGCGCGTATTCAGGGTGTTCGGCGACAAGGCTCCGGCAACCGTTCGCAGCACCGGCCCCAACGGCGGAACCACGGTCGGTCGAGTGTTACGCTACGACCTGGACACGGGCGCGCTTGAAGTGGAGTCGGGCGAGCGCGACCGCGCGACGATTCGGACGCCGAAGAACTGAAGGTGAGCATGGTCGAGGAGGCGGTGGCGATCGGACCGGCCGCAGCGCAGGGGCTCGTCAGCGAAGCTCTGAACAAGACCTACGGCGGGAGGCGGGTCGTCCACGACGTCTCGGTGCGGATCGCCCCCGGCGAGATCGTCGGCCTTCTAGGACCGAACGGTGCGGGGAAGACGACTTCGTTCTACCTGATCCTCGGCCTCGTTCCGGCGGATCGGGGGCGCGTGCTCCTGGATGGCCTCGACATCACCTCGTTCCCCATGTATTTGCGCGCCCGCGAGGGTATCGGGTATTTGCCGCAAGAGGCCTCCATCTTCCGCCGGCTGAGCGTCGAAGACAATCTCCTCGCGGTGCTCGAGCTGAGCGGGACCGAAGCCGACACGGCTCACGAACGGGCGCGCGCGCTGATCGACGAGTTCGGGTTGGCCCACGTCGCGCGCACGCCGGGCTACGCGCTTTCGGGCGGCGAGAGACGGCGGGTCGAAATCGCGCGATCGCTCGCGCTCGACCCGCGGTACATGCTGCTCGACGAGCCGTTCGCCGGTATCGACCCGATCGCGGTGGGGGAATTGCAGCGCGCCGTCATCGGGCTCAAGACCCGCGGCCTGGGGGTGCTCATCACCGATCACAACGTGCGCGAAACTTTGCAGATCGTCGACCGGGCCTATATTATCAGCCAGGGCCGAATCTTCCGACACGGAACGCCCTCGGAGCTAGCCGACGACGCTGAGGTGCGGCGCGTGTATCTGGGCGAGAACTTCCGGTTGATCTGATGCGCGGTCCTTAGAGGGGAGCGCAGGGAATCGATGGCCCTCGAGCAACGACTCAGCGTCCGCATGAGCCAGCGGCTCATCATGACGCCGTCGCTCCAGCAGGCGATCAAGCTCCTGCAGATGTCCAAGCTCGAGCTGGTCGACGAGATCCAGCAAGAGCTGAACGAGAATCCGGTTCTCGAGGAGGCGCTCGAGGAAGGACCGGTCGCCGAGCGCACCGAGGGCGAAACCGCACCCGCGGAGGTCCCCGGAACGCCGGAAAGCGCCGATGCGGAAACGCGCGACCCGTTCGACGACATCGACTACGAACAGTATTTTCACGACGTCGAGGGCTCCTACATTCCGCGCACCCCGATCGAGACCGGCGAGACGCTGCCGTCGTTCGAAAACACGCTCGCCGAGAAGCAAGACCTCGCAGGGCACCTGATCTGGCAGCTCGACATGAGCGCATCGTCCGACCGTGGGAAGGAAATCGGAAGGGCGATCATCGGCAACTTGAACGAGGACGGTTATCTGACGGCGAGCGTGGAGGAGCTCCAGGAGATGGGCGGCTTCTCCGCCGACGAGATCCGCTCGACGCTGGCTCTGGTCCAAGAGTTCGATCCGGTGGGCGTCGCCGCAAGCGACCTCGTCGAATGCCTGACGATTCAGCTCCGGCACCTCGGGGAGGAAGGCAGCGCCGCCGAGACGATCGTGATGCACCACATGGACAAGCTCCAGAACCGGCGGTATCGAGAGCTCGCCGAGGCGCTGGGGCTCTCCACCGAGGACCTTCACGCCGAGATCGAGATCATCAAGGGGCTCGACCCGCGGCCGGGGCAGAAGTACAACGTCGAGAGCAGCCGGTACGTCGTTCCCGACGTGTACATCGTGAAGGTCGACGACGACTATCAAGTGCTCCTCAACGAGGAAGGGCTTCCGCGGCTGAGGATCAGCCCCGTCTACCGGAAGATGATCGAGCGCGGAGGCGGCGACACCGCGCCGGCCGACGCGAAGGAATACGTGCGCAACAAGCTCCGCTCGGCGTTCCGGCTGATCAAGAGCCTCGAAGAGCGCCAACGGACGATCTACAAGGTCGCCGTCTCGATCGTCAAGCACCAGCGGGAGTTCTTGGATTTCGGTATCGAGCGCATGCGCCCCCTCGTCCTCAAGGACGTGGCGGACGACATCGGCATGCACGAAAGCACGGTCAGCCGCGTCGTCAACAACAAGTACATGCACACCCACCGCGGTCTCTTCGAGCTGCGGTTCTTCTTCCATAGCGGCATCGCGTCGGTCCACGGAGGGGACAACGTCTCCTCGCTCACCGTCAAGGAGCGCATCCGCAAGATCGTCTCGGCTGAAGACGGCAAGCGCCCGCTCTCGGACGCGGCCATCGTGAAAGTCTTGCTCGGAGAGGGGCTGCAAATCGCCCGGCGCACGGTCGCGAAGTACCGCGAGGAACTCAAGATCCCGTCCTCCGGAAGCCGCAAGGCCGGGATGTTCTAGGAGGGGACGATGCGGGTCCATATCACGGGTCGACAGGTGGCGATCACGCCGGCGCTGCGCAAATTCGCCGAAGAAAAGCTCAAGAAGGTGGAGAAGCTCCTGGGCGGCTCGATCGAGGCGCACGTCGTCCTTGTCGTCGAGAAGCGGCGTCACCTCGCCGAGATCCAGGTGAAATCGCGAACCGCGCTGCTCTCCGGGGCCGAGGAGACGGAAGACCTCTACGCGTCGATCGGCGACGTCGTGGAAAAGCTCGAGCGCCAGGCGCTCAAGCACAAGGAGAAGCTCACCAACCGCAAGAAGCGGGGCGGCCGTCGCATCGCGGCCTCTCTCCCGGTCCCGGAAACGCCGGGGAAGCCCAAACGGCCGGCGGCTTCGGATGCGGCGCCGCGCGCTCCGCGGATTTTCCCAAGCGATCGTTACCGGTTGAAGCCCCTCTCCGCCGAGGACGCGGTCATGGAGCTCGACTCCGCGGGCGGCGACCTTCTGGTCTATCGGGACGATCAAACCTATCGGGTGAACGTCGTCTACCGCAGACCCGACGGCGATTTTGGGCTCGTGGACCCGGAGTTCTGACCCGGGCGCGTTTCTTGACCCCTCTCGAGAAGCCTGCTAAGTTCAGGCGCTGTAACACTTCGGCGTCATGGAACGCGTCGACTTCCGTGCGCGGAGACGTGGATGAGCGATGCCGGTAAGCCCGGAGACGGACGCAGCCGCACCCGCGCCGCGTGGGAGACCGGCACTCTCGCGGCGAGCGTAGCCCGCTCGCCGGAGCGACCGGTCGCCTTCACGACCGTCTCCGACCTTCCGGTCGAGCGTCTCTACACCGGCGCCGATCTCGACCCGACCTGGAGCGAGAGCGAGAAGCTCGGGTTCCCGGGGGAGTTTCCCTACACGCGCGGGATCCACCCGACGATGTACCGCGGACGCTTCTGGACGATGCGACAGTTCGCGGGATTCGGGTCGGCCGAGGACACGAACGCCCGCTTTCACTACCTGTTGGAACACGGTCAGACGGGACTGTCGACCGCCTTCGACCTTCCGACCCTGATGGGTCGCGACAGCGACGACCCTCTGGCCCGAGGCGAGGTCGGCAGGGAAGGCGTCGCCGTCGACACGCTCGCGGACATGGAGCTCCTGTTCCGAGGCGTCCCCCTCGATCGCGTGTCGACCTCCATGACGATCAACGCGCCCGCGGCGGTGATCTTCTGCATGTACCTCGCGGTGGCCGAAAAGCAAGGCGTCGCGTTCGCGAAGCTCGAGGGAACCCTACAGAACGACATCCTCAAGGAGTACATCGCTCAGAAGGAGTGGATCTACCCCCCGCGCCCGAGCATGCGCATCATCACGGACCTCATGGCGTTCTGCAGCCACCACGTTCCGAAGTGGAACACGATCTCGATTTCCGGCTATCACATCCGGGAGGCCGGTTCGACCGCGGTCCAGGAGCTCGCGTTCACGCTGGCGGACGGGATCGCCTACGTCGACGCGGGACTCGCGGCGGGTCTCGACGTCGACGAGTTCTCGCCGCGGCTGTCGTTTTTCTTCAACTCGCACAACGACTTCTTCGAAGAGATCGCCAAGCTACGCGCCGCGCGCCGCATCTGGGCGCACGTGATGCGGGATCGATTCAAGGCGCAAGACCCGCGCTCGTGGATGCTGCGCTTCCACACGCAAACCGCCGGCTGCTCGCTGACCGCGCAGCAGCCGCTGAACAACGTCGCCCGGGTGACCATCCAGGCCTTGGCGGCGGTGCTCGGCGGCACGCAGTCGCTCCACACCGATTCCTTCGACGAGGCCTTGGCGCTGCCGACCGAAGCTGCGGTGACCGTCGCGCTGAGGACCCAGCAGATCCTCGCCGAGGAATCGGGAGTCACGAACACGATCGACCCGTTGGGCGGCTCGTACTTCGTCGAGGCGCTCACGGACCGGATCGAGCGGGACGCCATGGCGTACATCGAGCGCATCGACGCCATGGGAGGGATGATCGATGCGATCGAGCGCGGTTTTCCGCAGAAGGAGATCGCCGATGCGTCGTACCACTATCAGCGCCAGGTCGACCGAGGCGAGAAGACGATCGTCGGCGTCAACAAGTACGCGATCGAAGGCGAACGACGCACGGACATCCTGACGATCGGAGACGACGTCGAACGGGCGCAGCTTGCGCGTCTGCAGCAGGTGAAGGCTCGGCGCGACGAGGCCCTACTCCGCCGCGATCTCGCGGCCTTGGCCCAAGCCGCAGCGGGAGGCGAGAACGTGATCCCGTTCATGCTGGCCTGCGTGCGGAACTACGGCACCGTGCAAGAGCTCTCTTCCGCCTTGGTGCCGGTGTTCGGCACGTACCGAGAAGTCTCCATTCTGTGATGAGGACCGGTGTCGAGGGGCACGTGGGCGAGGAACGCAAGCTCAGACTGCTCGTGGGGAAGGTCGGCCTCGACGGTCACGACCGCGGGGCGAAGATCATCGCGCGTGCGCTCCGGGACGCGGGTTTCGAGGTCATCTACACGGGGCTCCATCAGACCCCGGAGATGGTCGTGGCCACGGCGATCCAGGAAGACGTCGATGCGGTCTCTCTATCGATCCTCTCGGGAGCGCACAACTATCTGTTCCCGCGCGTCATCGAACTCCTGCGCGAAAGCGGGGCGGGGGACATCGCCGTGTTCGGGGGCGGCATCGTCCCCGACGAGGACATCCAGACACTGAAAGCCGGCGGCGTGAAGGAGATCTTCACACCCGGCGCAACCACCGAAAGCGTCATCAGTTGGGTCCGGGCGAACATCAGCCCGCGCCCGCTCGGCTGAGAACGAAAAGGCGGAACCGACGATGCGGCGGACCATTCTCCTCGCCGACGACAGCGTCACGATTCGCAAGATCGTCGAGCTCACTTTCAGCGAGAGCGACATTCGGGTCGAGTCGGTGGCCTCGGGACGGGAGGCGCTCGAGCGCGTGCGCGAGTTGCGCCCGGACCTCGTGCTCGCGGACGTCGTGATGCCGGGGCCCTCGGGGTACGAGGTCTGTCGCGCGATCAAGGCGTCCGATCGGCCGGTTCCGGTCTTGCTGCTGGCGGGCACGTTCGAGCCGTTCGACGCCGTTCAGGCGCGTGCCTGCGGCAGCGACGGCCACGTGACGAAGCCGTTCGATTCCCGGCAGCTCGTGGAGCGCGTGGAGCATCTCCTGTCCCACGGCGGCGCGCACGACGGCCCCGTCGAGCGCGATCCGGTTTCGCCCGTCGACGACCTCGACGCGATGTTCGACGGCCTCGCGGCGGCGGAGCACCCGGACACGGTCGACGCGCGGCCCGTCGACGAGACTCCCGTCCATGCGAGCTCTGTAACGCCCAACGTGACGCCCGCCGACATCGACGCGATCGCGCGTCTGGTCGTGGAGCGGATTTCGGACCGCGTCCTCCGTGAGATCGCCTGGGACGTGGTGCCCGATCTCGCGGACGTCATCGTGCGCGAGCGGATCCGCGAGCTCGAGCGCGAGGACCGCGAGTCGAGCTAACCGCCCCCGTCGTTCTTCATGGCGTGCGGGTAGAACCGCGCGACCGAGGTTTTCGATGTCGATGGACAAGGGGTATCGCCCCGAGGCGATCGAGGAACACTGGGCCAAGGAATGGGTCGAGCGCGGTCTCTTCCGCGCGGGAGCCGATCCCGCGAAGCGCCCGTTCTGCATGGTGATTCCGCCCCCCAACGTGACCGGCAGCCTCCACATGGGACACGTGCTGGTGTACACGCTGCACGACATCGTCGCGCGATGGCGGCGCATGCAGGGGTGGGACGTGCTGTGGCTTCCCGGCACCGACCACGCCGGCATCGCGACCCAGGCGGTCGTCGAGCGCGAGATCCTCAAGGAGGGAACCGACCGGCACACGCTCGGCCGCGCCGCGTTCGTTACGCGCGTCTGGGAGTGGAAGGCGCTTTACGGTTCGCGCATCACGGAGCAGCTGAAGCGTCTCGGTTCCTCGTGCGACTGGTCGCGCGAACGCTTCACGATGGACGAAGGGCTGTCCCGCGCCGTGCGGGCGGTCTTCGTGCACCTCTACCGCGAGGAGCTGATCTATCGCGACCGCTACATCGTGAACTGGTGCCCGCGGTGTCAGACGGCGCTGTCCGACCTCGAGACGGTTCACGAGCAGACGAAGGGCAATCTGTACACGGTGCGTTACCCGTTCGCCGACGGGAAGGGGAACGGCATCGAGGTGGCGACCACGCGTCCCGAGACGATGCTCGGAGACGTAGCCGTCGTGGTTCACCCCGAGGACGACCGCTACCGGGCTGTCGTGGGTCGCGTCGTGGCGCTTCCGCTGACGGGGCGGACGATTCCGGTGGTCGCCGACGCGTTCGTCGATCCGGCGTACGGAACCGGGGCGGTGAAGTTGACCCCCGCCCATGACCCGAACGACTTCGCCGCCGGCAGGCGCCTGGGCCTCCCCGAGATCGTGGTCATCGATACCTCCGGGAAGATGACCCCCGAGGCCGGGGAGTTCGCCGGCCTCGATCGCTTCCAAGCGCGCAAGCGCGTGGTGTCTCGCCTCGAGGATCTCGGCCTCTTGACCGCCGTCCGCGACCACGAGCACGCCGTCGGCCATTGCCAGCGCTGCGGCACCGTCGTCGAGCCCCTGGCCTCGAACCAGTGGTTCGTGAAGGTGGGCCCGATGGCAGCGCGAGCCGCCGACGCCGTAGCCGGGGGACGAACGGAGTTCGTGCCGGCGTCGTGGACGAAGGTGTACTTCGAGTGGATGAAGAACATCCATGACTGGTGCATCTCGCGCCAATTGTGGTGGGGCCACCGCATCCCGGCCTGGTACTGCGACCGCTGCGGGACCATCACGGTCTCGGAGCGCGACCCGACGGCGTGCGAACGATGCGGCGGGCCGCTTCGTCGGGACGAGGACGTCCTCGATACGTGGTTCTCGGCCGGACTCTGGCCGTTCACGACGCTCGGTTGGCCGGAGCGCACGGAGGATCTCGCGCGCTACTACCCGACGAGCCTGCTGATCACCGGGTTCGACATCATCTTCTTCTGGGTCGCCCGCATGATGATGTTCGGATTGAAGTTCATGGACGACGTCCCGTTCCGGCAGGTCTACATTCACGGTCTCGTGCGCGATGCGGAAGGCCAGAAGATGTCGAAGTCGAAGGGAAACACCATCGACCCCGACGACGTGCAGCGGCGCTACGGAACCGACGCGGTGCGCCTCACGATGGCGATGCTGGCCGCTCCCGGAAACGACATCCCGCTGGCCCCCGAGCGTATGGAGGGGTATCGCACGTTCGCGAACAAGCTCTGGAACGCCTGTCGTTTCGTGCTCTTGAAGGTGGGCGAGAACGCCGTCACGACGCCCTACGCGGAAGAGGAGCTCACGTTCGTCGACCGCTGGATCCTCGCCCGCACGCACGCCGTCATCGGCGAGGTCGATCGCTCGCTCGAGTCTCACCGGTTCGATCGCGCCGCAGACGTTCTGTACCACTTCGTCTGGCACGAGTTCTGCGACTGGCATATCGAGCTCGTTAAGCCCGACCTCGGCCTTTCGGCCGAGCCGGGGACCGAAGCGGATCCCCGCCGCGCCGCCGTCGCACGCACGGTTCTTCTCGAGGTGCTCGACACGATCTTGCGCCTCCTGCATCCGATCATGCCCTTCGTCACCGAGGAGCTCTGGCAAAAGTTCCCGCACACGGGGGACTACCTGGCGACCTCCCACTGGCCCACGGTGAACGAAGCGCGCCTCAACGCCCGCGCCGAGCGGGACATGGCGATGCTGCAAGAGCTCGTCGTGAAGATCCGCAACGTCCGCGCGGAGACCGGCATCGACCCCTCGCGGCGGATCGAGGTGCTCGTCCACGCGGACAATCCGCGCAACGGGAAGCTCGTCGCCGATCAGGCTGCGCTCGTCGCCACGCTCACGCGAGCGGAGCGGGTCGCCGTCGTGGACGCGTACGCTCCGGACCTGGTCTCCGCGCGCGGCGTGGTGCGTGGGCTCGAGATCGCCGTGCCCCTCGTCGGCCTGCTGGACTTCGACGCGGAACGGACCCGCCTCACGAAGGAGCTGCGCAAGGTCGACGCCGAGCTCGATGCCAGGAACCGCAAGCTCGCCAACGAGTCGTTCCTCGAGCGCGCGCCGCTCGACGTCGTCGAAAAGGAACGGGCCATCCAGCGCGAGTTCCTCGAAAAGAAACGGCGCATCGAATCGACGCTCTCCACGCTCGGGGAGAGCGGAGCCGGCGCGTGAGCGTACCGCCCCTCGATCGCGAAGCGGTAGCCCGATGCGTTGCCGCCGCCCTCGCCGAAGACCTGGGGCCCGAAGGGGACGTCACGACGCAAGCGGTCGTTCCCGCGTCCCGAAGAGCGCGCGCGACGCTCGTCGCGCGCGAGCCGATGGTCGTCGCGGGACTTAGCGTCGCCGAAGACGTCTTCCGGCAGCTCGACCCCGCGGTCGTCTTCACGCCGCGCGTTAGCGACGGCGAGCACGTCCCTTCCGGGGCGGTCGTCGCGACGGCCGAGGGGCCGGCACGAGCGCTGCTGCAGGGAGAGCGCACGGCCCTCAATTTTTTGCAGCGCATGAGCGGCATCGCGACCGCGACAAGCGCCGCGGTCGCCGAGATCGCCGGAACGCAGGCGACGATCCTGGACACGCGCAAGACCGCACCCGGCCTGCGCGCGCTGGACAAGTTCGCCGTCGCGGCGGGAGGAGGCAGGAACCACCGCCAAGGCCTCTACGACGCGGCGATGATCAAGGACACGCATCTGGGCGCCGGGGGATCGCTCGGCGCCGCGATCCGGGCCTGTCGCGCGGCGGGCCTTCCGCGAGAGACGATCACCGCGGAGGTCCGCACCGTCGAAGAGCTGGACGAGGCGATCGCCGCCGGGGCGGGGCGCGCCCTTCTCGACAACATGACATTGCCCGCACTCGCGGAGAGCGTCCGCCGCGGCAAGGGGAAGATCGTCCTCGAAGCCTCCGGAGGGCTTCGTCCCGGCATGCTCGGCCCGGTCGCCGAAACGGGCGTCGAGTTTCTCAGCCTCGGGTATCTGACCCACTCGGTCCGCGCCGCAGATCTGGCGATGGACCTCGCGGCGCTCCCCTGAGCGCGGAGGCCCGCAGGCTCGACGCAGATCGTCTCGCCGCGCGCCTGACACACGTCGCGTTCGTCCGCCGGATCGTCGTGCTCGACACGACGGACTCCACCAACGACGACGTGCGACGCCTCGCCGCGGACGGGGCGCCCGAAGGGACGGTGGTCCTCGCGGAGAGCCAGTCTGCGGGGCGGGGACGGCTCGGCCGGACCTGGGACTCGCCGGATCGGGCGGGGCTCTACCTCTCCGTGCTGCTCCGTCCCGCCGACCCGCCGGAACGGATCGGCCGCTACCCGATCGCCGCGGCCGTGGCCGTCTGCGAGGCCTGCCGCGCGTTCGCGGGCGATCGCGTCACTGTGAAATGGCCGAACGACGTGCTCGCCGAGGGGCGGAAACTGGCGGGGGTCCTGGCCGAGATGCGCCAGGGGCCGTCGGGCGCCGAGCTCGTGCTCGGGATCGGGATCAACGTCAACCAGACCGCGGAGGACTTTCCCGCAGCGCTGCGCCGGTCGGCAGCGTCTCTTCGGATGATCGAGGACGGCGTTCTCGTGGACCGGGAGACGGTCGCCTCGACGCTGCTCGAAGCGCTGGCGGCCGCGCTCCTTGCGCTTCGAGCGGACGCCTGGCCGGAGGTGGCCGAGCGATTCCTGCGCTACGCTCCTGACGCAACCGGGCGGCGCGTGCGGCTCGCCGCGGGCGGAGAGGGGCTCACCCGCGGTCTCGACGTCTCGGGGGCGCTGCGTGTTGCGACCGCGGACGGCATCGTGCTCGTGCACGCGAGCGATTCCGTCGCGATCGTCGGGGAGTGACGATGCTACTGGCGGTGGACACGGGGAATACGCATTCGGTGCTCGGGCTGTTCGAGGGGGATCGGCTGGCCGCCGATTGGCGCATCGCGACGCGGAAGGGTGAAACGGCGGACGAGCTCGGCGCGCTCTTGCGCGCGTTGTTCGCGGGGCAGGGGCTCGATCCGTCGGCGGTCGACGGCGTGATCGTGTCGTCGGTCGTCCCCGATTGGAACGGGATCCTCGCGGCGACGGCGCAGCGTGCGTTCGGCCAGGAAGCGCTCTTCGTCGTCCCTGGGATCAAGACCGGCCTGCCGATTCTGTACGAGAACCCCCACGAGGTCGGCGCCGACCGCATCGTGAACGCGGTCGCGGCGATGCACCGTTTCGGCGCGCCGGTTCTCGTCCTGGACTTCGGCACCGCGACGACTTTCGACGTGGTCAGCGCGAAGGGCGAGTACCTAGGCGGTGTGATCGCCCCCGGCGTGGGGATCTCCGCCGAGGCTCTTTTTCAGCGCGCCGCGCGCCTCATGCGGGTCGACGTGAAGAAGCCGGCCCGGATCATCGGAAGGACCACGGAGGAGAGCGTGCAGTCCGGGCTGTTTCACGGTTACGTCGCCCTGGTCGAGGGGGTCGTCAGGCGTCTCCGCGCAGAGCTCGGGGTGGAAGCACCGGTCGTTGCGACCGGAGGGCTCGCACCGGTGTTCCAGGCGGAGCTGCCGTTTCTCACGGCCGTCGATCCCCATCTCACGCTCCTCGGCCTCAGGCTGATCTGGGACAAGAACCGCCGATGAAGGTCCTGTTCGTCTGCGACGGAAACATC
>JAYUCM010000267.1:0-8677 GCA_043740355.1 Acidobacteriota bacterium
TGGTCGAACCCGCCTCGGAGCGTGCCTACCGCTCGTCCCCCACCGACGCCCGCGGCGCGTTCACGATCGATGCGGCGCCGGCCGGCGACTACGCCCTTCTCGTCGAAGCGCCGGAGGGCGCGTTCCTCGCGTCGAGCCACGTGAAGCTCGCGCCCGGCGTCAACCGCCCGGTGTCGCTCGCGTTGAAGCCCGGCAAGGAGGGCGAAGCGCCCGCCGGAACGACCCCGCCGCGTGAAGCGAAGAAGGGCGGTGCGCCGACCTGGGCGAAGTGGGTCATCGCCGGCGTCGTCGTGGTCGGCGCGGCGATCGTCATCGACGCGGTAACGAAGAGCGACGAGGCTTCGACCTTCTAGGAGCCCGGTGAGCCTCTTCGGCGACGCTCCCGCTCCCCGCTCCGAAACGTCCTCCTCGCGTCCGCCTCTGGCGGATCGCATGCGCCCGCGGAGCCTCGACGAGGTCTTAGGCCAGGACGCGCTCCTCGGTCCCGGCGCTCCGCTGCGGCGCGCGATCGAAGCGGACGAGCTGCGCTCGCTGATCCTGTGGGGGCCCCCCGGTTGCGGCAAGACCACGATCGCCCGGCTGATCGCGGGGACATCGCGCGCATCGTTCGTCCCCTTCTCGGCGGTGCTTTCGGGGATCAAGGAAGTCCGCGACGTCATGTCTCGCGCGGCCAAAGCGAAGTCCGCGACGGGTCGGAGGACGATCGTCTTCGTCGACGAGATCCACCGGTTCAACAAGGCGCAGCAGGACGCCTTCCTCCCGTTCCTCGAGGACGGCACGATCGTGCTGATCGGAGCGACCACCGAGAATCCGTCGTTCGAGGTCATCGCGGCGCTGCTCTCCCGCTCGCGCGTGTGCCGCCTCGAACCGCTCGCACCCAAAGACCTCGTCCTCCTCCTGAAACGGGCGCTTGGCGACGGCGAGCGCGGATTGCAAGGAACGGATGCGGAGGTTCAAGACGACGTCCTCGCGGCGCTTGCGGAGCATTCGCAAGGAGACGCCCGGGCCGCGTTGAACGGGCTCGAGTTCGCGGTCCAGACCGCGCCGGCCGGATCCGACGGACACCGGCGGGTCGATCGCGACCACCTCCTTGTGTCTCTGCAGAAGGCGGCGCTCTACCACGACCGCGCGGGCGAGCAGCACTTCAACCTGATCAGCGCCCTCCACAAGTCGATGCGCAACTCGGATGCCGACGCGACGATGTACTGGCTCGCGCGCATGCTGGTCGCAGGCGACGACCCGCTCTACGTCGCGCGGCGCATCGTGCGGTTCGCGAGCGAGGACGTCGGGCTCGCGGACCCGCGCGCCCTGACGCTCAGCCTCGCGGCGAAAGACGCGGTGCACTTCGTCGGACGGCCCGAGGCGGACTTGGCGCTGGCGCAGGCGGCGGTGTACTGCGCGTTGGCGCCGAAGTCGAACGCGATCTACACGGCGTGGAAGGAGGTCTTGGAGACGATCGAGGAAGGGGCCACCGATCCGGTCCCGATGGCGATCCGCAACGCCGTGACGGGGCTCATGAAGGCCGAAGGGTACGGCGCCGGCTACGAATACGCGCACGATCGCGACGACGCCGTGACCGCTCTCGAATGCCTTCCGGACCGGCTGCGGGGAAAGCGCTTCTACCGCCCGACGGATCGCGGCCTCGAGCGGGACCTTGCGGCCCGCATCGCGTCGTGGCGCGCCGCGCGGTCGCGTCTCACCGACGAGTAACGTTCGTTTCGGGGGTCAGTGGACGGGGGTTCGCGCCTTCGTCATGGGGACCTTCACGGAGCCTTCGACGCCCGAGACGAGAGTGACCGGCACCGGTCCCGCGGGCTTGTAGCCTTCCGCTTCGGTCCGCACGAACAGGACGCCGGGGTCGAGCGTCGAGATCCGGACCCCCAGCTTGTTGAACGGAACGGAGTCGCCGATCCGCCGGCCCGACGGCGAATCGAGCATGGCGCGCCCCGACGGGATGGGCTGCCCGGTGACCGCGTCGACGACGGTGACCAGCAAGCTCGCGGCGCGGGCCAGTTTCAAAGGCGCGTCGAGCGGGACCGGATCGACCAGCATGCCGACGAAACCGCTCGCCCGCACGAGCAGCCACGTGCGCTTCGGATGCTCCATCCGGTAATCGCCTTGGGCGTTGACCTTGACGCAGTGATCGGGCTGCCCTGTGACGAATTCGCAAACTTCGGCGCCTTCGACCGGGGCGCCGTCCGGACCGACGACGCGGCCGGTCGCGGCGGCGAACGCGGGCCCGGTCAGCATGGCGACGACAACCCACGCCGCCGTTCTCATCGCGCTTCCCCTCGTGACATCCCGCACAGGTTACGACGAACGCCCGTACCCCGCGACTCCCGACAATCCGCACCTTCCTGACAATTCCACCCCGTAAGTCGGTTGGAGTAGGGGGCCTTTCATTTTTGGTATGGACGTAGTAGCCTGGCCTTGACCGGCAGGGAAAAGATTATCGCTTTGCTCTTGGCAACGAGGGCGCTTCGAGAGAAAAGGAGATTCGTGAGTATGCGCAAGATGATGGCCGTATTGCCGTTCGTATTCGTGCTGGTTCTGATGGTCGGCTGCGCGAAGCCGCCGCAAGACTCGATCAACGCCGCGATGTCGACGATGGACGCTGCCAAGCCTGCCGCGTCGGAATACGCAGCAAGCTCGCTCCAGGCGGCCGAAGACGCCAAGGCGGCCCTGGACGCCGAGCTCAAGGCGCAGCAGGACAAGTTCGCTCTCTTCCGCTCCTACAAGAAGTCGGAAGAGCTTGTCGCCGATCTGAAGGCCAAGTCCGAGAAGGCCGCTGCCGACGCGACCGCCGGCAAGGAGCAGGCGAAGAACGACGCCACGACGGCGATTACCGATGCCACGACAGCGGTGACCGATGCGAAGGCCATGCTCGAGAAGGCGCCGAAGGGCAAGGGGACCGCGGCCGACCTCGAGGCGATGAAGGCCGATCTGACCGCCGCCGACTCCACCATCGCCGACGCGAACGCCGCAGTGGCGGCCGAGAAGTACAAGGACGCGAAGGCCAAGGCCGATGCGGCCAAGGCGTCCGCCGCCAACGTCGTCAGCCAGATTCAGGCGGCGATGGAAGCGAAGAAGGCCGGCAAGAAGTAACGCGTCGCTGCAAGACAATGTGGGGGCACGGCCTGGCGGCCGTGCCCCTTTTCGCGTCCCCCGCCCCGGCTGGCCTTCGCCGTCCGATCGCGCACCTGGATCGGAGGCCCGGAATCCCTTACATTCAAGACGTCATGATGGACGGATTCGGTGTGACCCTTCGAACGTTCCTCGCACGTTGGCGGTGGCGGCTGTTCGCCGCGGGCGTCTCGGTCGCGGTTGTCGCCGTGGGAATCGGATGCGTCTGGCCGATCGCAAGCGGCCGCACCGACCCGCCTGTCTTCGACAAGCTGAACACGCGCTCCGCCCTGAACGACGCCCGCCGTGCGGGCGCTCCGCACTGGGCCCCGGACGCCATGCGCGAAGCGGAGGCCGCGACGAAGGCCGCGTTCGCGGCCTATCGCCTCGAAGAGGTGAGGTTCCTCCCCTTCCGCGACTTCCGGGGAGTCCGCTCGGCGATCGACGTCGCGCAGACCAAGATCGAGCGCGCGCTGGCCGACGGCAACAAGCACCGGATCGAGGCGAAGGGTCTGGCCGACGAGGCACTGGCCGCTGCGGAGCGCGACACCGCGCGCTCGTCCGGAGTCGCGGACGCGATGCATCTCGGCAACTACAACAGAACGCTCTTGCAGAAGAGCAAGATCGCGCTCGCGGAGGCCCGATCGATCTACGCGCGCGGCGATTACGTCGAGTGCGCGGCGCGCGCCCGCGAGGCCGCCTTCGGCTCGCGTGCGGTCAGCGGGAACGCCGCCGAAGCCGCCGCCCGCTACGCCGACGTCTCGCAGGTCGCGCGATGGAGCGTCATGGTCAAAGAGACCGCCGCGTGGTCGCGCACGACCGGCGACACCGCGATCGTGGTCCTGAAGGAAAACCACCGGGTCGACATCTACGACGGCGGGCGCGTGGTCCGCAGCTACACGGCGGACATGGGCTACCGTTCCGTGAACGACAAGCTGCGCTCGGGAGACGCGGCCACGCCGGAGGGCCGCTACCGGGTCACCGCGAAGAAACCGGGCTCGACGTACTACAAGGCGCTCGCCCTGAACTACCCCAATGACGAGGACCGCGCGGAGTTCGACCGACTGCGGCGGCAGGGACGGATCCCCCGCAACGCCAGTCTGGGCGGGCTGATCGAGATTCACGGCGAAGGCGGGCGCGGGAAGGACTGGACGAAGGGCTGCGTGGCGCTGACCAACCGGGACATGGACGACCTCTTCCGCCGCGCGGGCGTCGGCACCCCGGTGACGATCGTCGGCGGCGACGGGCAGGGAGTCTTCGCCAGGCTCGTGCGCGAACACGTCAGCGGCGCCAACGCGAGGACGCAGTGATGCACGAAGCCATGACCCCGCACCGGGGCGTCTCGATCGTCATCAAGGGGCCGGGCCGCGGGTTCCGCCTGGGCATGGTTGCCATGGCGCTCGGCCTCGTCGCCGCGGCGATGTTCGTGGGGCGCGGCACCGGCTACGCGTACGGGCCTCCCGCGCTTGGATCCGGCCTCGCGGCGCCGGACCTGCCGGGGGACCCGGGAGCGACGCGCAAGCTCCAGACGAAGCTCGCGGCGCAGAACAAGCAGTACGCGGCGGCCCTGCAGAAGCTGGCGCCGTCGGGCACGTACGTCGTCGTCGACCAAACCCAGAACCGTCTCTACGTGATGAACGACGACAAGATCGTGAGGACCGCGGTCTGTTCCGCCGGCTCGGGCCTGGTGTTGAAGGCCAGCAGCGGCTCCCACAAGTGGGTGTTCGACACCCCCCGCGGCGTCTTCAAGGTCAGGAACAAGATCTCGAACCCGATCTGGAAGAAGCCCGACTGGGCGTTCGCGGAAGAGGGCAAAACCCTGCCGACCAACCCCGAAGATCGCTTCGAGTCGGGAACGCTCGGGAAGTACGCGCTCTACCTCGAGGACGGCTACATGATCCACGGGACGTTGTACACGCGGCTGCTCGGCAGGAGCGTGACGCACGGCTGCATCCGCCTCGGACCCGACGACCTCCAGGCGGTCTGGGACGCGGTGCCGATCGGCACGCCGGTTTACATTTTCTGATCACCAGGCGATGAGAGCGGGCCTTCTTCCGGCGATCGCACTCGCCGCGGCGACGGTCGCGGCCGCTCCACCCGCGCTGGCGCCGACCGCGGGCGAGCTCGCCCGGCTGTCCCTGCAAAACGACCTCCTGCAGAAGCAGGTCGGCCTCGCGAAGGGGAAGGAGTTCTACCTCCTCCTCGATCCCGAAGCGCAGAAGCTCACCTTGATGTTCCGGGCCGCGCTCCTCCAGCAGTACCGGGTCGAGGCGCTCGAGGTCGGCGTGCCGCGCGTCGTCTACCGCACGCGGGCCGAGGTCTCTCGGTGGGACGGGCGCATCTGGGAGAAGGGGTCTCTCGATCCGGCGCGCGAGCTCGACCGTGTGGAGATGCAGGCTCCGCCTCCGACGAAGGAGGGAATCGAGATCGAGGTCAAGGTGCCCCAGACTCCGGAGGAGAAGTACCCCGTCCCCCCGCGCTATCACATCCGCTTCGCCGGAGGGCTGTCGATCGAGGTGCGCCCCCCGAACTCGGACGCGGTGCGCGGATTCTGGGCGCGCTTGGCCGCGGGCTTTGCCACCTGGTGGTCGGACGCGAAGGCCGCGAGCCGGATCGAGCCGACCGACACGGTGCGCCTGCACGTGGTTCTGTCGAAGAAGGACGCGGAGTCGCTCTATCGGGCGTTGCCGCCGGACACGAAGCTGCTGGTGCTGCCCTGACCCCCTTCGACTAGCTCGTCCCCCTGGCGATGCGAGCGCGAAGCCTCTCCCTTGTGCTCCGGAGACCACTTCTTCGCGTCGTCTTGCCGGGTCCCGCCGATCTCGTAGAGCTTTTGCTTGTCGAAGATCATGAGGTCGCGAGAGTGGCCGACCACGACGTACGTCTTCGACATGAAGATCGCCTCCTCCGGGCAGGCGTCTTCGCACAAGCCGCAGTAGATGCAGCGGAGCATGTTGATGTCGAACTTGGCGGGGTACTTCTCGATCGCATGCTGCGGGTGATCCTTGGGGAATTCAGCCGCCTCGATCGTGATCGCGAGCGGCGGGCAGACCCACTGGCACATGTAGCACGCCACGCACTTCTCGCGGCCGTCCTGGTCCCGAACGAGCGCCGGCACGCCGCGGTAGCGGGGACCGAAAGCGTGCTTTTCTTCCGGGTACTGGATCGTGTCCTTCTTGCGGAACATGTGCTTGAAAGTGACGGCGAGGCCGGCCGCAATGCTCGGGAGGTACAACCGGTCGAGGAATGTCAGCTTGCGCGCCCGCTTGACCTGCATGTCGCGTAGCGTAACACGGCGTGCGCTATCATCGGCGCGTGGCGCAGATCCTCCCCCTAAGGCATCAACCCGACCTTCCGCTCGACCGGCTCATCCTGAGCCGCTCCCCCGCCGCCGACGCGATCGACATGGACGTGCTCTTCGTCGGCGCGGGTCCTGCAGGACTCGCCGGCGCGATCGAGCTTTGCCACCTGGCGCAGCGTGACCGCGAGGCGGGCGGGTCCCTTGGCGAGATCAACATCGGGGTGCTCGAGAAGGCGGGAAGCTTGGGCGAGCATAGTCTCTCCGGCGCCGTCGTGAACCCCCGCGCGTTCCGCGAGCTCTTCCCCGATCTCCTGGACTCCGACTTTCCGTTCCGGCAGCCGGTGACGGCCGAGTCCGTCTACTTCCTCACCGGCTCGCGCGCGCTTCCCATGCCCACGCCGAAGACGATGCACAACCGCGGCTACTTCACCGCGTCGCTGTGCGAGATCGTCCGCTGGCTCGGCCAGCGTGCGGAGTCGCTCGGCGTCAACATCTTCACCGGCTTTCCGGCCGAGGCCCTGCTCGTCGCGGAACGGGCCGTCCGGGGCGTCCGCACGACGCCGTCGGGGCTGGATCGCAGCAGCCGGCCCGGGAACGGGTTCGCCGAAGGGACGGACCTGACGGCCAAGGTGACCGTTCTGTCCGAAGGCACGCGCGGGCTGCTCTCCCAGGCGTATCGCCAGTGGCAGGGCATCACGTCCGAGAACCCGCAGATCTTCGCGTTGGGCGTCAAGGAGGTGTGGGAGACGAAACGCCCCCTCGACCGCGTTGTCCACACCCTCGGCTGGCCGCTGCCGGCGGACGCGTTCGGCGGAAGCTTCCTGTACCCGCTGGGCCCGAACCTCGTCGCCCTGGGGCTCGTCGTCGGCCTCGACTATCACGACGCCCGTCTGGACGTCCACATTCTGCTCCAGCGGATGAAATCCCATCCCCTCTTCAAGGGGTATCTCGAAGGAGGTCAGCTCGTCGAGTGGGGGGCGAAGACGATTCCCGAGGGTGGCTACCACTCGATCCCGGACCGATGTCACGGCGACGGGATTCTGATGGTCGGCGACGCGGCAGGCTTCGTCGACGTCCCTTCGCTCAAGGGGATTCACTACGCCATGCATTCCGGAATCCTCGCCGCCCGGGCCGCCTTCGGCGCGCTCAAGTCGGGGGACGGCTCCGCGGCGCAGCTCGCCGCGTACGATCGGACGATCCGCGAGAGCTACATCGTCGAGGACCTGTTTCGCACACGCAACATGCGGCTGGCCTTCAAGGATGGTCTCTATACCGGGGGGGTGCTCGCGTCGCTCATGACGTTGACCGGGGGGCGATTCCCGAGCCGGAAGATCGACATGCCCTCGGACGCCGAGGTCCCCAAGGCCGCGCTCCCGGAGGTGCCGTTCACCCCCGACAACGCGCTGACCTTCAGCAAGGTGGACGCGGTCTTCAAGTCGGGGAATGCAACGCGCGACAGCATCCCGACCCATCTGGTGGTCGGTCGCGACGTCGGCGCCGAGGTGGCGGAGTTCTACTCCCACCTCTGTCCCGCGGCGGTCTACGAGCGCGTCTTGGACGAGCTCAAGATCAACGCGCCGAATTGCGTGGACTGCAAGGCGACCGATGTGCTGGGGCCGCGGTGGACTCCGCGGGAGGGCGGGACCGGCCCGAAGTACCGGCTCATGTAGGTGCGGCTTGACCCCGATGGATCCGGCCGCACCCACTGAGGCTTACGGACGATCCGCGGCGGCGGCGACCGCGGAATCGGTCGCACCGGCCGGATCGGAGGGGAACTCGATCGCGAGCTTCGAGCTCGCGAGCACGATCTTGATCAGCCGGTCCTGGCCGCCTTCCCCGTTGCGGAAGTGCACGGCGTTTCCGGGATACACGAGCGGCGTGAGCGCGACCGTGCAGGGTGCCTCGACCACGGTGCGCTCCCCTTGGACGAGCCTCACCGAATCCAGGTCGGCGGCAAGCTCGACCTTGTAGATGCCGGGGGGGATGACGCTCCCCGCGACGGTCGCCGCACGGTCGACTTTGATGGTCTCCCGCGTATCGCGCGACGCCGCCCCTGCGGCGCCGGCCAGGAGTGTCGCGACAACGACGAGAACGGAGGCGAATCGGCTCTTCATGACGGGCTCCTTTCGTGGTGTATAACCACCGTTTATGTGAACGATGGTTATATCCTACGAGATGACTTCTAACCTGTCAAGTGGTATATTCAGGTTATATGAGCGACCTGGACGTCACCCCGACCGACCCCGCGCTGGC
>JAYUCM010000268.1:0-21607 GCA_043740355.1 Acidobacteriota bacterium
CGGCTCGCGAGCTGCTGCCGCGGAGGTCGCGCGCGTGATCGTGATGAAGTTCGGCGGCACGTCGGTGGCCGACGCCGAGCGCATCCGGGCCGCTGCCGAGATCGTCCGCGGGCGCCTGTCGCGCCGTCCGGTCGTCGTGGTTTCCGCGCTGGCCGGGGTCACGGATCTGCTCGTCCGCGCCGTTTCAGCCGCGAAAGACGGCGAGCGCGATGCGCAGGAGTCGATTCTCGCCGACCTCGGCCGCCGTCACCGGTGGGCGGTCTCCGGCTGCGTCCTGGACGCGAGCCGGCGCCACGATCTCGGACTCGAGGTGGACGCCCTGTTCGAAGAGCTGCGCCAGCTGCTGCGATCGGTGCGGATTCTGGGCGAGGGAACCCCGCGCTCGTCCGACGCCCTCCTGGCCTTCGGCGAGATCCTCTCGTCGCGGATCGTCGCGGCGGCGTTCGCCGACGGCGGAATTCCCTCGCGGCTCGTCGACGCCCGTGAGGTGATGATCACCGACGCGACGTTCGGTCGCGCCGAGCCCGATCGCGACGAAGTCGCCGCGCGCGGACGGCGCCTGTTGATACCGGCGGTGAACTCGGGGGACGTCCCGATCCTCGGCGGGTTCTTCGGCGCGACGGCGGACGGGCGTACGACGACGCTTGGGCGCGGCGGCTCGGACATGTCCGCCGCCGTGATCGGCGCAGCGCTCGGCGCCCAAGAAATCGAGATCTGGACGGACGTCGATGGCGTCATGACGGCCGACCCGCGGCGCGTTCCCTCCGCGAGGCGTAGGGCGTCCGTGTCGTTCGCCGAGGCCGCGGAGCTGTCGTACTACGGGGCGAAGGTTCTGCACCCCGCATCCATCGCGCCGGCGGTGGATTGCAGGATCCCGGTCCGCGTGCTCAACGCGCTGCACCCCGACGGGGCCGGCACCGTGGTCCTCGGCACCATCGCGGCCGACGCCCCGCCTCTGGCCTCGGTCGCGAGTCGAGGCGACGTCACCGCGGTTCGCGTCGTCTCCCGCACGCTGCGTGTGGACCCCGGCTTCCTGCCGCGCGTCCTTGCGGCCGTCGACGACGAGGCGCTCGTTCCCGATCTCGTCGTGTCCTCGGAGGTCGCGGTGACCCTCGTGCTTCCCGCGCGCGTGCGTGAGACCGCTCTGGCGAGCCGACTGACCGCGTTCGCCGAGATCGAAGTGCGCGACCGGCGCGGCATCGTCTGCGTGGTCGGGCACGGGCTTGCGCAAGACGGGGCGACCCGCGGCCGCGTGTTGGCGGCGCTCGCCGCTTGGGATCCGGAGCTCGTCGCGCTGGGGGGGTCCGCAACCAGCGTCGCGGCGCTGGTGCCCGAATCCCGGCTCGACGCGTGCGTGAACGCGCTCCACCGCGAGTTCTTCGAGGTTCCGGCCGCATGAGGTACGCGCTCATCGGCTACGGCAAGATGGGGCGCTCGATCGAAGCGGCGGCCGCGGCCCGCGGGCACACGCTCGGGACGATCGTGGACAGCGCGGGGCGGGGCCGCGGGATGGTCCGCGCGATCGGAAAAGGATCGTGGCGCGGCGTGACGGTCGCCTTCGAGTTCACCGAGCCCGCCGCCGCGAGGGACCATGTCGTCGCACTCTTGCAGCGCGGCATCGGGGTCGTCTGCGGCACCACCGGGTGGGACTGCGGCGACGCCGCGTTGCGCCGCGCGGCGAAAGCATCGACCGCCGGCGCCGTGATCGCGCCGAACTTTTCGGTGGGGATGAACCTCTTCTACGCCGCCGTCGCCGACGTCGCGCGGCGCTACCTCGCCGTCTCGGGCTACGACCCGTGGATCGCGGAGTGGCACCACCGTGCGAAAGCGGACGCGCCCAGCGGGACCGCGCGGCGACTCGCCGCCATCGTCGCGGAAGCCGCGCCGGACGGTGCGACCGTTCGCGAAGGCCTGTCGAAGACACCTCTCGCTCCGGGAGACGTCCATGTCGCGGCGGTGCGCGCGGGGAGCCAGCCGGGGCGTCACCTCGTCGGATTCGACGGGCAAGACGACGCGGTGATCCTGGAGCACGCCGCGCGCGGCCGCGAAGGGTTTGCCCGCGGCGCCGTCCTCGCCGCGGAATGGCTTCGCGGACGGCGCGGCCTGCACGGGTTCGAGGACGTCTTGAACGACCTGATGCGTGGCCCAAGGCGACGAGGAGGGCGGCGATGACGCACGACCGGCGTCTCCCGGTTCTGCACGGCGCGATGACGGCGATCGTGACCCCGTTTCGCGCCGACGGCGCGATCGACCTTCCCGCTTTCGAGAAGCTCGTGGCCTGGCAGATCGACTCCGGCATCCACGGCCTCGTACCGTGCGGAACGACCGGCGAGGGCGCGACGCTTCGTCCCGAAGAGCACCTCCTGGTGATCGAAACGACCGTCCGCATCGCGCGGGGGCGCGTGCCCGTCCTGGCCGGGTGCGGAACCAACGACACGCGGACGACGCTCCTGGCTGCGGAGCGGGCGGCAAAGGCGGGGGCGGACGGCCTCCTCGTCGTGACGCCGTACTACAACAAGCCGAATCGATCGGGGATGCTGGCGCACTTCGCGGCGATCGCGGCTGGCGTCGACCTGCCGATCGTCGCGTACAACGTGCCCGGCCGGACGGGGCAGAACCTGGGCGTCGAGCAAACCCTGGCGCTCGCCGAAATCCCGGGGGTCGTGGGCGTCAAGGAGGCCGCGGGGAATCTCGAGCAGCTCGCGGCGATCGTCGAGGGGCGGCCCGAGGGGTTCGCCGTTCTCACGGGCGACGACACGCTCGCCCTGCCGGCGGTGTCGCTCGGCGCGGACGGGGTGATCTCGGTCGTGTCGAACGAGGCTCCGCGGCTCATGTCCGAGATGATGCGAGCCGCGCTCGCCGGCGATTTCGCGCGCGCGCGGCCGATCCACTATCGGCTTCGGCGGCTCATGCACGCCAACTTCGCCGAGTCGAACCCCGTCCCGGTCAAGATCGCCCTGGCGGTCCTTTCGCGCTGCGGCGAGGCGGTGCGCGCTCCGCTCGGTCCCGCCGATCCCGCCACGCGTCGCCTGATCGACGACGCCCTGCGTTGCGCGGATCTGCTCGAGGAATCCGCGTGACCCAGGGCGGACTCCGCGAGGCGATCGATCGGCTCTCGGCCGCACCCGATCCGGACCGCGACGCCTCCCGCGCCGCGGTCGGCTCGCTTCTCGACGCCCTCGAGGAGGGAAACGTGCGCGCCGCGGAGCCGACCGACGCCGGGTGGATCGTCAACGGCTGGGTGAAACGGGGCCTGCTTCTGGCCTTTCGCTGCGGGGTCAACGTGGGCCTCTCCCTGCCGCCGTTTCACTTTCGCGATCGCGACACCCTCCCGACGCAAGACCCCGCGCGCGAGGGCAGAAACGTCCGGGTCGTTCCGGGCGGATCCACCGTGCGTCGCGGCGCCTTCCTCGCCGACGGCGTCGTGGTCATGCCGCCGTCGTTTGTCAACGTGGGCGCCCATGTCGGGGCGGGCACGATGATCGATTCCCACGCGCTCGTCGGCTCGTGCGCCCAGATCGGCGCGCGCGTCCACCTCTCGGCGGCGGCTCAGGTAGGAGGAGTGCTCGAACCCGTGGGCGCGATGCCCGTGATCGTCGAGGACGACGCGTTCGTGGGAGGTGGGTGCGGCCTCTACGAGGGGACGCGCGTCGGCCGCGGGGCCGTGCTCGCCCCCGGAGTCGTCCTGACGCGGGCCGTCGCCCTGTACGACGCCGCGCGCGAGCGCACGATCGTCGCGGACCCCGCCGGGATCCTCGTGATTCCCGAGCGCGCCGTCGTCGTTCCCGGCAGCCGACCTGCGGGCGGGGCCTGGGCGCGCTCGCGCGGCTTGAGCCTCTACGCCCCGGTGATCGTCAAGTACCGCGATGCGCAAACCGACGCGGCCGCGGCGCTCGAAGAGGCGCTGCGATGAGCTTTCGCGTCGCGCGCCGCATGGACGGCGTCGAGCGCACGCTGATCCGGCAGATCTTCGACGCCGCACCTCCGGGATCGATCAACCTGGGCTTGGGGCAACCCGACTTGGCCACGCCGCCGCGGATCAGTCTCGCCGGAATCGACGGCATCGTCAGCGGCAAGACCGGTTACACCGGAACGGCGGGGGATCCGGCCGTCCGCGCCGCCGTTGCGGCGCGCTATCCCGGCGTCGCGACCGGGGCCGAAAGCGTCGTCGTCACGATCGGCTCTCAAGAGGCGGTGTTCGCCGCCTCGATGACCCTGGTCGATGCGGGAGACGACGTGCTCGTCCCCGACCCGGGGTACCCGGCGTACCCCGTCGTCGCGCGGCTGCTGGGCGCGAACCCGGTGAGCTATCCGCTGCGGCCGGAGCGCGCCTTCAGGATCGATCCGGCGGACGTCCTGTCCCGGCTGACGCCGCGCACCCGGATGGTGATTCTCTGCTCGCCCTCGAATCCGACGGGGGCCATGGATCTCCCGGCGGACCTCGAGGTGCTGGCGCGCGCCCTTGCGGATCGCGGCGTTTGGTGGCTCTCGGACGAGATCTACTCCGGGCTCGCCTACGACCGCCCCGCGCCGTCGATCTCCCGGTTCACGCCGTCTGGAGGCGTCGTCGTCTCCGGACTCTCGAAGGACCTCAGCATGACGGGATGGCGGATCGGCTGGGTCGTGGGGCCCGAGGCGGTCGTGGCGAGGATCACCGCGGCCCACCAGTACCTGGTGACCTGCGCGTCCAGCGTTTCGCAGGCGGCGGCTCTCGTCGCGCTCGGCACGGAAGCCGAGACCGACCGCGCCGCCTACCTTGCGATCTTTCGCCACCGGCGCGCGCTGATGGCCGGAGAGCTCCGGCGGATACCGCAACTGCCGGTCACGATGCCCGAAGGAGCGTTCTATTTCTTTATCGACGTCCGCGGGTTCGGACGTTCGCTCGAGATCGCCGAGCGCTTGCTCCGCGAGCGGCACGTGATCGTGATCCCCGGCGAGGCGTTTGGCTCGGGCGGCGCGGGTTTCCTCCGCGTCTCGTACGCGGCACATGACGACGACATTCGGAGCGGCGTGCGCGCGTTGGGCGAGGAGCTCGCCGGATAGAAGGGAGGGGCGGGCCGGCTCAGAAGTCCTGCGGGCTCGCCGCGGCTGCGTTCGCGTCGCGCGCCGCGATCGCCTTTTCGATTCTGACCGCGAGGGCCTTCAGTTCCTGTGTCAGCGCCGGATCGTCGTCCCCATGCTTTTCCAGGTACTCGTAGAGCGCTCCGAGATCGTATTCGGTCGCCACCGGCAGCAGCACACGCGCCGCGAGAAGCCGTGCGTCGCGGTTCGGCGCCTTCAACGCATTCCGCAGCGGAAGGAGAGCGAGTCCACCGATTTGCGAGAGCGAGGACGCCGCGACGGGACGGAGCTCCGGCGGGCCCTCCATCATCACCTTCTCCAGATAGAAGCGCGCCTGCGGGAAACGAATCGCGCCGAGCGCCTGAACCACTTGAGAGGCGAGCGTCGGGTCCTCGATCGCGCTGTCGATCATCGCGCCCACCGCCATCGGCGTGCGATCGACGGTGACCGCCTGAATGGCGAGGACCTTGGCGCCGTGGCTGCCGATCCACAGGGCGTCGATCGCGGAGGCGAGGTACTCCACGGACGTCGCGCTGGGGTCCATGCGCTGCGCTCCGAGGGTCGTCGCCATGACCTCCTCGGTGTACCCGATCTTGACGGTGTTCAAGGCCTTGCGGAGCGGGGCGAGAGCGTGCGTCCCGAAATTGACGAGCTCGCGCCGGGCCCGCGCGGCGATGACCTCGTCGCGTTTGCCGGCGGGCCACGCGAGGTCGATGAGGTTGCGCGCTTGCCCCGGAATCTCGCCGCCGGCAGCCAGGGCCTGGACGATCGCCTCGCGAGCGCGATCCGCGGCGGCGCGCGGCGTCTCCGCGGATCGAGCGGGCGCCGACGCGATGCCCGCTATCGAAAGGCTGAGAACGAGCGCGACGGGGATTCTCACGAGGACCTCCCGGACAAGGACAGCAGGGGCCGCGGAAGAGCCTTGCGAGTATACGGTCAGCCGGACCATCCGCGCCGCAACCAGCCGATCAGTCGGCCCGCTTCGACGTCGGTCGGCGCGTCGCCGTCTTCTCCGCCTAGCGCGTGAAGGACCTTGTCGGCGACGCTCAGAAAAGCTGCCGAAATCGTCGAGGCCGGATCCGCCATGACGACCGGCCGTCCGGCATCGCCACCTTCACGGATCGAGGCATCCAGGGGGATCTCGCCGAGAAACGGCGCGTCGAGACGGGCCGCTTCGCGCCGGCCGCCGCCGTGTCCGAAAACATCGGTGCGGTGGCCGCACTGAGGGCACTGAAAGCTGCTCATGTTTTCGACGATGCCCAAGACCGGAACCCCGACCTTCCGGAACATCGCAACGCCCTTGATCGCGTCGGCGAGCGCGACGTCTTGCGGGGTGGTGACGATGACCGCCCCCGACAGGCGTACCTTCTGGGAGAGCGTCAGCTGGGCGTCGCCGGTGCCCGGCGGCATGTCGACGACCAGCACGTCGAGGGCCCCCCAGGCGACGTCCCGCAGGAGCTGCTCGATCGCCTTCATGACCATCGGTCCGCGCCAGATGACGGCGGCATCCTTGGGGACGAGAAAGCCGAGGGACATGAAGCGGACTCCGAAGCGGTCGAACGGCCGGATCGTGCCGGATTCGATCGTCGGGGCCTCATCGACGCCCATCATGAGTGGGATCGACGGCCCGTAGATGTCGGCGTCCAGAAGTCCGACGCGCGCCCCTCTCTGGGCCAGGCCGACCGCAAGGTTGACCGCGACCGTCGATTTTCCGACGCCGCCCTTTCCCGAAGCCACCGCGATGGTATGGGCTACGCCCGGAAGCAGCGCGGCATCGAGCGCCCCCGGAGCCGCTCCCGGGCGGGCTCCCGGAGGAGTCGCGGCCGGGTCGAGCCGGATTGCGACGGACGTCACGCCGTCAATTTTTTCTACAGCCGCCCGCGCGTCGCGCTCGATCGTTCCCGCGACCGCCTTGTTCCCGGCACCGAGCTCGATGCGGAACGACACGACCCCGCCGTCGACGGCGAGGTCCTTGACGACCCCGAACGTGACGATGTCCCGCGTGAACCCGGGATATCTCACGCCCGACAAGGCCCGCAAAACGTCCGCCACCGTGACAGGCATGCGATGACCGTCGACCGGCACCTAGAAGCGCCAGGACAGTCCGGCGCTGTAGCCATCGTAGCCCGCGTTCAGAGAGGTTCTCTGGTTCGCGACACCGGCCGTCGGCACGACGTACTCGCCGACGTTCATGTAATACATGTCGCGAAGCCTCGCGAACAGCTTGAGACCGCGGTAGACCGTCCCTTCGACGCCGATGTACGCGTCGAAGGTCACGGCGAGCTGGCTCGACGAGTCTTGGCTCACCCCGACGAAGACGACCGCCTGATTGATATCGGACGGGTACGGTCCTGGAGCGGGGGGGATAGGCGGATTCGAAAGCAACGCGAACAACTGAGCTTTGGTCAGCGGGACGTCGGGGCTTCCGTTGAGATAGTAATAGTGGCTCGTGGACTCGTACGAACTGTCGGTCGTGCCGCGGATCAGGCCGATCGAAATGCCGGAGACGATCGAGAACCGCGGGTGAAGGGGAAAATCGACGTCGAGGGCCGCGCCGACCCCGTGCCCGAAGAATTTGGACTTCTGGCTCACGAGATCCGGAAGCGGCGCGAGACGGACGATCTCCTCGGGGTCGTCGACGGCCGGCGGAATGGCCGGCGGTAGGTTGGGAACGATCGCAAAAGACGTGATCGCGATATCGCGAGCGTGACTGACTTGCCGATAGCCGGCCTTGATGCTTCCGCGGGCCCACCTGGAATCGAACGCCCTCTTCGCGAATTCGAGGCGAAATTCGCGGGTCTTCCGGGTGGAATTGGAGCGGACCCCGTCCGCGAGCCCGTCGTCGAAGGCGCCGAGCGCGAACGGGAACCCGCGGCTCTCCACGAAGTTGAACTGGCCGGGCGTGAAGTTCTCGACGAGATCGCGCTGATACATCGAATCGAAATGACCGACGATCGCGCCGGAATCACGCGGGAGGTGGTACGTGATCTCGGCGGTCTCCCTGATCCGCGCGCTGCTTCCCGCCATCAACGGGACCGCGGTGCCACCGTGATTCGTCCACGCGATCTCTTCGTCGGCGCCTACCAGGGCGGGCTCCCACGCGGCAACGGATAGCGTCCAGCCACCCCACCGATGAAGCGCGGGTTCCGTCTCCTTCGGCGTCTTGGCGGTCTCGCTGACGACGGGCTTCGTCTCGGTAGGCGGCGGAGGAGGAGGTTCGGCCGGGACGGGCTCCTCTTGCGCCGACAGCGGCAGCGCCAGCGCGATTCCGCAGAGGAAAGCTGCCGGCCATTGTGTCAATCTCATGCTCACCTTCCTGAAGGGGTTCGCCACGTCCGCGTGCCGCACGCGAGCAGCGTGTCCGCTCTACCGCACCGCGAAGGAGAAGGTCATCCCGGCCCCGTCATCGATCGTCGAACTCGTCGTCCCGGTCGGGGAGACCAGGGATTCTCCGACGGAGAGCGTGCCGCTGAGGACAAGCCTCGGAGGCGGGGAGGCCTGGAAGAAATGCGGGGAAACGGCCGTGAGCTGCTTGCGCGCACGGACGATCACGGTGTCGCCCGTGTTGACGTCGAAGTCGAACGTGGGCGGCACGGTTTGAATGTCTAGAATGTTGGGTATGCCGGGCTCGAACCCGTTGGGGCTCAGCCAGATCGGGCTCCCGCGGGAGACCAGCCTTCCGTTCTCGAACGTGACGATGCCGTAACCTTGTCGGAATTCGGGATTCCTGAACACCGTCGCCGGCTGATCGGTGGGATCGTACTCGGTCAGGCTGATGAAGTCGTCGATCCCGTCGCCCGGCTCGATGGAGGACCCGAAAACACCGGAACGGGAGATGGCGATCTCTTCGCTGGTCGATCCGGCGCGGATGATCGAGACGCTCAGCGAATAGTTCCAAGGCACGCTCCGGTTGGCGATGATCGGGAGGCCCTGCTGACCGATCACGTCGTCGCATTCGACCGTGCCCGTGAACGCCGGATCACCGTTGGCGTCGTCCGCCCAGATTTGGTAGCAGTTGAACGTGGACACTTCCGCTTTGGCGACGATGCGCAGCGACGCGATACGGGTTCCGACGCTACCGGGCTGCGTGCTTTTGCAGCCTGCCGCGGCCAGGACAAAGCCGAGCGCGACAACGGCTCGCGCTCTCCAATCGTTTCGCATGCTGTGGGTGCCTCCCCGGGGAATTCAAAAAATGAACCCAAAAGCTACAGAAACCGAGTAACGGAGTCAAGTCGCGTCGAGCCGCGAACGGCGGCCATGCGGAGAATGACCCGCACGCGAGGGGTCCTCACCTTTCACGGGAAGCGACTCTCAGGACCTGTTACACTCACGCTCTTTTCGCGGGGGCCCAATGTCGAGAGCCGAAAGCGCGGAGTACGTGGCAGACGCTTCACGCCGCGTCGAGAGGGTCTACGGCGTTCTGGCCCGGGTTTACGACGGCTTTTTCGATTGGGCGCTCGGCCCAGGCAGGCGCTACGCGGTTTCGCAGCTGATGCCGCGGGCCGGGGAGAGGATCCTCGAAATCGGCGTGGGAACCGGATTGTCGCTTCCGCTGTACCCGGCGGGCTGCGAGGTCGTCGGCATCGACATCAGCCGTCCGATGCTCGATCTCGCCCGGACGCGGCTCGAAGGTCTCGGTCGCGCGAGCGTCCTGCTCGAGCTGATGGACGCGCGCGCGATCGCCTACGGCGACGGCCATTTCGACAAGGTCTTGGCGCCGTATGTGATTTCCGTGGTGCCGGATCCCGATAAGGTCATGGCCGAGATCGCGCGTGTCTGCCGCCCGGGTGGAACCGTGATCGTCGTGAATCACTTTCAGAGCGCGTTTGCTCCCTTGGCGGCGCTCGAGCATCTCATCACGCCCCTGTCGACCTGGATCGGCTTCCGCATGGATCTCCCCGTGGGGGCGGTGACGCGAACGCCCGGCCTGGCGTTCGTCCGCAAGAAGCGGGTCAACCTCTTCGGGCTGTGGCACCTGCTGGAGTTCCGGCGCATTTGACCGGCCGCTCCCCGGTCGAGCCGCGCTTCAGTGCTCGGGGTCGGGGTGCGGCCCGGTCGGGGGCCAGGGCCGCGCAGGCTGCGGACCGCTGACCTCGGCCTCGGCGGTCAGCCGGTCCACGCGGCGCATCTGCTCCATCACGTCGGAGAATTGACGGTCGATTTCTTCGTTCGTGACGTTGTTCCGCGTGAGCATCTCGAGCCCGCGGACCTTCTCTCGAAGCGCCGCCGCCTCGATGCGACGCCCCTCGAGCTCGAGCTCGGCCTCGCGGAGCCGCTTTCGCAGGTCGCCCGCCTCGCGCGCCAGTCGCTCTTTGACACGCGTGTTTTCGGCCTGGGCGTCTTCGATCTCGCGGCGGCGCGTGTCGAGCTCGGCCTGCATCTCGAGCACCCTCAACCCGCCGGCCCGGACCATGCCGTACTGCACGAGAAGCTGCTCGTGCTTGAGCTGGAGATCCTGGAACAGGAAGACCGGCACGCTGTCCCTGAGGACGCGATCCAACGGGGCCGACGCGAGGGACAGTGAAGCACCGGAGCGCGCGATGATCGCCGACGCGGCCGCCTCAGGACTCTTGCGGTCGGTCGACAGGCCCCCTGCTCCCGTCTCCGCAAGGCCCGCCGTCTCGAGCTGCTCCGCGGTGACGAAGTACTCCGGCCCGAATCGGCCCGGGAGCTTGTCGGCCACGAGGCGTCCGCTGCGAATGTAGCGGCGCAGCGTCGTGACCGATCGTGCCGTCCGTTCCGCGGCCGCTCGCAAGCTGATCCGTTCCATGCGCCCTCTCCCGCGCGTTTCTATCACAGCGAAAGGTCCCGCCTCAAGACCGATGTGTCGAGATTGGTGATCGCCACGGCGCCGATGTACCTTGACGAATTGCTCTTGCGCGAGGAGAGGCACACGATGACGAAGGGTGAAACCGCCTCGCGACACTGGGCCGACGAAGCGGCCGACGCGGCACTCGCGTCGGGGCGCCCGGTCGTCGTCTCGAGCGGGATCTCGCCGTCCGGCGAGATCCACATCGGGAACATGCGCGAGGTGCTCACGGCGGACGCGGTATTCCGCGCCGTGAAGGACCGTGGCGTTCCCGCGCGGTTCAATTACGTATGCGACAATTTCGATCCGCTGCGGCGGGTTTACCCGTTCCTCGACGCGGCGATCTACGAGCCGCTGATCGGCGCGCCGCTGTCCCGCATCCCTTGCCCGTGCGGAGCCCATCCGTCGTACGGCGAGCACTTTCTCGAGCCCTTCCTCGTTTCGCTCCGGGAGTTGAGGGTCGAGGTCGAGTTGGAGCGCGCCGACGCCATGTATGCGTCGGGCCGGATGAACCGCACGATCGGGCTGGCCCTTTCCGGGCGCGACCGCATCGCCGCGATTCTCCTGGAGCTCACCGGGAAAAGGGTCGACGACACCTGGTCGCCGTTCAATCCGTTGTGCCCGGCCTGCGGACGCATCACGCTGACCACGGTGAAGGGATTCTCCGTCGAGGACGGCACGGTCGCCTTCGCGTGCGCGTGCGGGGCATCGGGGGACCTGCCGATGGCGGGCGGCGGCAAGCTGACGTGGCGGGTCGACTGGCCGGCCCGCTGGGCCGTGCTCGGCGTGACCGTCGAGCCGTTCGGCAAGGATCACGCGACGCGCGGCGGGTCGTACGACACGGGGGCGCGCATCGCACGCGAGGTCTTCGACTACGAACCGCCGCTTCCCGTTCCTTACGAGTGGATCAGCCTGAAGGGCCAAGGAGACATGTCGTCGAGCAAGGGGAACGTGCTATCGATCGGGCAGGCTCTGGAGCTCGTTCCGCCCGAGGCGCTGCGTTACCTGGTCATGCGTGAACGGCCGCAGCGCACGATCGTCTTCGACCCCGGGCTGCCGCTCTTGCGGCTCGTCGACGAGGTCGACGACGGCACCGCGGGCGGGACGGACTCGCGCGCGTTGGAGCTTTCGCGCGCCGCCGGCTTCACGCCGATCGGCGTTCCGTTCAAGCACGTGGTCGTCGTCGCCCAGATCGCCGGGTTCGATGCCGATCGCACGGCTGCGATCCTAGCGCGCACCGGCTACGGCGGCATCGACCGGACCGCGGTCGCCTCACGGCTCGGCTACGCCAGGCGCTGGCTCGACCGGCACGCGCCGGAGGAGATCAAGTTCGAAGTGAAGGCCGAGCTGCCCCCCGAAGCGGCCGGCTTGAGCGGCGACCAGAAGGCGTTTCTCGCGCGTTTGGCGGGAGCGTTGAGCGACGCCATGGACGCCGAGGCCATTCATCTGCTGATCTACGAGCTGGCGAAGGCGTTTCCCGGAGTGAAGCCCGCCGAGCTTTTTCAAGCGCTGTACGTCGCGCTCCTCGGAAAGCCCCGGGGACCTCGAGCGGGCTCGTTCATCGCGGCGTTGGGACCCGGATTCTGCGCCGCCCGATTCGCCGCGGCTTCGGCCTGAGCCGAGGCCTTCAGGCTAACTCGCGGGCTTGGGCCAAGGCGCGTTTTTCGTCGACGCCGGCCATCAGGGCGAGCCCGACGAGAAAAAAAGGCAGCAGCGAGAGGACGGCGAGGCGCTGGCTCCCCGTCGCCTCCGAGACGAAGCCGAACAGCAGCGGACCGAACATCGATGCGAACTTCCCCGAGAGAACGTAGAAACCGAAGAACTCCGCCTCACGCGAAGGCGGCGTGATCTGCGCCATGAACGAGCGCCCCACGGCCTGCGTGCTTCCCATGCCCAGCGCGGCCAGGCCGGCCATCACGTAAAACGTCGCACGGTTGTGGGCGGCGAATCCGACCAAGATGGTCAGCACCCACAACCAGAGGCTGCCGACCAACGTGGCCTTCGGCCCGAAGCGGTCCGCGAGGTAGCCCGCAACGAGCGATCCCGGAAAGGCCACGACGTTGAGAACGAGGAACAGAACGACGAGGTCGGCGCTCGTGAAGTGGAAGGTCGTCGTCGCGTAGATGGCGCTGAAGCTGATCACGGTCGTGATGCCGTCCGTGAAGAACAGCGAGGCGAGGATGAACTTGCCGGTCTCCCTGTAGCGGCTCAGGTGGCGCAGCGTCTCGGCCGTTCGCCTGAATCCGGCCGTCGCGTACGCGGTGAATCCGGTGAGCCGGCCTTGAGGGAGGGATTCCTTCAGCCAGAGGAACGACGGGAGCGCGAAGACGAGGAAGAAGACGGCGACCAGGAGGAACGAGATCCGTCGGTCGGAAACCGCGAGTGAATCCAGCAGACCCTGCGTGTCCCGCAGCGGCCTTCCGATCAGCGGAAAGCACAGGGCGAGCGACAGCAGCCCCCCCATGTAGCCGATCGCCCATGCCCAGCCCGAAACGCGCCCGATCGTCTCTCGGGTGGAGACGTCTGGGAGAAAGGCGTTGTAGAAAACGTACCCTCCCTCGAAGCCGATCGTCGCCACGACGTAGAGGGCGATTCCCGAAAACACGTCGCCGGGACCGACGAAGTACAACAACGCGGTCGCCACCACCGTCTGGAGGGTGGTCGCGATGAGGAAGAACTTGCGGCGCCCCGAATAGTCGGAGAACGCTCCCAGGATCGGCGAGAGAACGGCGACGACGGCCATGGCCAGGAAGTTCGCCATGCCCCAGAGCCGGTCGCCGCGGTTGTCCGCGGCCCCGACGACCGCATCGCGGAAGTAGACGGAGTAGACGACCGTCATGATCAGCGTCGTGTACGACGAGTTGGCGAAATCGAACATGCACCACGAAGCGACCGCAGCTCTCGAAGGGGAGGCTGCCCGTGCTTCGGCTGCCCTCAACGGTCGCCCCAATGGAGCTTGCGTTGCAGGACCTCGAAGAACCCGCGGCTCGCGACGCGCAGGAGGCGCACCGAGCGCGGGTGGCGATCGACGACGATGGCGTCCCGCTGCCGCATCGGGAATCCGACCTGGCCGTCGAGGGTCAGGTAGGCTTCCTCCTTCAAGCTGCGCAACGTAACCTCGATGCGGACGGAGCCGGGAACGACGAGCGGACGGTAGCTCATCGCGTGCGGGCAGATCGGGGCGATCACGAAGGCGCTCATCCGTGGGTCCAGGATCGGCCCCCCCGCGGAGAGGTTGTAGGCGGTCGATCCGGTCGGCGTGGCGATGATGAGCCCGTCGCTCGTGTACGTTGCGACGAGCTCCGCGTCGATGCGAAGCTCGATGACGAGCATGCGGGCGAGCGCGGTCTTGGTGACGACCGCGTCGTTCAGCAGCGCGTACTCGCCGAGGACCTTCCGTCCGCGGCGGATGCGCACGCGCAGCGCCTCGCGCTCCTCGATCGTGTACGCGCCGCGCAAAACCCGGGTCAGAGCGGTGTACAGCTCTTCGGGTTGCAGCTCGGTCATGAAGCCTAGGCCCCCGAAATTGACCCCGAGGATCGGGATTCCCAGGGGCCCGGCCAAGCGCGCGGCCGATAGGAGCGTGCCGTCGCCGCCCGCGACGATCACGAGATCGGTGCCTCTTGGGATCGTGCCCGCACGGATCCCGTCCCGTTGTCCGAGCGCGCGCGCGGTGTGCTCGTCGAAGCGCACCGCCACGCCGCGAGCTTCGAGCCAAGGGCCCAGCTCGGAGGCGATGCGTTGTCCCTCCCGCGTGCCGGGCTTGGCGAGGACGGCGACGCGGCGGAACCGCCCAGCGTGGCGTTCGATCCTCTTGGACTTACCGCGCGGGGGCACGGACGGCCTCCTGGCGTTGGGTTGCGAGCACATGCCCCGCGGCAGCTTCCGCGCCGGGATGCAGGTGGAGGAAGAACTCGACGTTGCCGGAGGCGCCGGTGAGCACGGACCGTGCGATGCCCGCCGGGCCGAAGCCGCGCTCGCGCGTGAACGTCACGAGGCCTTCCAGCACCTCGTCCCAGAGCGCCGCATCCCGGACGATCCCACCCTTCCCGACGCGGCCCCGGCCGAGTTCGAATTGAGGCTTGACCAGCGCCACGACGTCGGCCCCCGGAACGAGGCAGGCGCACGTCGCATCCAGCACCTGCCGCAAAGAAATGAAGGATACATCGATCGTGGCCAAGGACGGCCGGAACGGGAGGCTATCCGGCTCCACGTACCGAACGTTGATCCCCTCGCGCAGCACGACGCGCGCGTCGTTCCGAAGCGACCAGTCGAGCTGGCCACGCCCGACATCGAGAGCGATCACGCGGGCCGCTCCCGCCTGGAGCAGCACCTGGGTGAAACCGCCCGTCGACGCGCCGACGTCGAGCGCGTCACGGCCGGACACCGCGATCCCGAAGTGCCGAAGCGCGGGCTCCAGTTTCTCGGCGCCACGGCCGACGAAGCGGCGGCCGGCGGCGACCGTAACCGCCGCCTCGCAGGAGATCTGCATCCCGGGTTTGTCGAGACGCCGCCCTTCGCTCGTCACGAGTCCCGCAAGAAGCAGCGCCTGCGCCTTTTGCCGCGTCGGAGCGTGCCCTCGCTCGACGAGGAGCACGTCGATGCGGACGCGGCGTTCCGGGCGGTCACCGGTCAATGCGCCCGGTCGATCGCGTAGCGCGCGAGCGCGTCGAGGAAGGCCGGCTCCCCAACCGTCGCGGGGATCGAAGCGAGGGCGAGCTCGACGAGCCGCTGCGCCTCGAGGCGCGATGCGCGGAGGCCGAGCAGGGCGGGGTAGGTGGCCTTCCCCGATTTCTCGTCTTTTCCGGGCGTCTTTCCGAGCGCAGAGGCCGAGGCCGTGCGGTCGAGAACGTCGTCGGTGATCTGGAAGGCGAGTCCCACCGCCGCCCCGTAGCGAGCCATCGCGGCGCGGTCTTCGGCCGCGGCTCCCGCGTGGAGAGCCCCGAGCTCGACGCTGGCGGAAATCAGCGCGCCCGTCTTGTGCCGGTGGATCCATTCGAGCGGCGCTTCGACGGGAGGCTTGCGCTCGGCCTCGAGGTCCGCGAGCTGGCCGCCGACCATGCCGGCGTGTCCCGCACGCCGCGCGACGACGGCAACCGCCTCCGCGCGTCGCGCGGCCAGCGCGTCCCCCGACGGAAAGCTGGCGAGCACCTCGAACGCCAGCGTCAGAAGCGCGTCGCCCGCGAGGATCGCCTCCGCTTCTCCGAAGGCCTTGTGAGCGGTCGGACGCCCCCGTCGCAGATCGTCGTCGTCCATCGCCGGCAGATCGTCGTGGATCAAGGAGTAGGTGTGGATCAATTCGAGGGCCGCCGCGGGTGCTAACACGTCCTCCGTGCTGCCGCCGAAGGCCTCGCACGCGGCCAAGGCCAGAACGGGCCGGAGCCGCTTGCCGCCGGAAAACACGGCGTACCTCATCGTCTCGAGGAGGCGGGCTGCAGGTCCTTCCGCGCGCGGAAGGATCGTCTCGAGAAACGTGTCGACCTCCGCCCGCCGTCGATCGAGGTAACTGCCGAGGTTCATCGCGGCCCCCCGCCGTCGGTCTCGCGAAGCTCGATCCTTTCGATCGCGGTGGCCGTTCCGGACGCGGGATCGACATCCACGCGCACCGCGGCGAGGCGCACGTCGCCGTCGGCCGTTTCGTACGGTATGGAACGCGAGGTGCGGAAGCGCTCGATCGCCTGCTCCTTCTTGACGCCGATCACGGAGTCGAACGGCCCGGTCATGCCGACGTCGGCCATGAAGGCCGTCCCGCCGGGCAGGACCCGCGCGTCCGCGGTCGCCACGTGGGTATGGGTCCCGAGCACCGCGGCGACCCGGCCGTCGAGGTACCAGGCGAATGCCGTCTTCTCGCTCGTCGCCTCGGCGTGGAAGTCGACCAGCACCACGGGGGCTGACCCGCGAAGCTCGTCGATGATGCGGTCGGCCGCGCGAAAGGGGTCGTCGACCAGAGGCATGAACACCCGCCCCATGAGGTTGACGACCGCGACGCGCGTTCCGGCGGCCGTCACCACGACGACCCCCGCGCCGGGCGACCCTTCGGGGTAGTTCGCCGGGCGCAGGATGCGCGGCTCCCGGTCGAGCAGTCCCAACGCCTCACGCTTGTCCCAGACGTGGTTGCCCGTGGTGAGGACGTCCGCTCCGGCGGCGAAAAGCTCTTCGGCGGTCGCCGTCGTGAGCCCCGCGCCGCCCGCCGCGTTTTCGCCGTTCACGATCGTCAAGTCGGCGCCGACGTCCCGCTTGAGGGCCCGCAGCCGTTCACGCACGATGCGACGGCCCGGCGCTCCGACGACATCCCCGACGAACAGGATCCGCATCGTCTACACCGCGTATTGGACGGCCCGGGTCTCGCGCACAACGCTCACGCGGATCGTGCCGGGGTAGTCGAGCTCCCGCTCGATCGCCCGCGCGATCTCCTTCGAGAGCGCGTACGCCTGGTCGTCCGACACCGCCTTCGTGTCGACCAGCACGCGGAGCTCCTTCCCGGCCTTCAACGCGAACGTCTGGGTCACTCCGGGGAAGGCGGAGGCCAAAGATTCGATGCGCTTCAGTCGTTCGACGAAGACGTCGAGGTTGTCCTTGCGCGCGCCGGGGCGGTTCTCCGAGATCCGGTTGGCGACGCGGAGAATAAGCGCCTCCACGGTGCGGGGCTCGGCGTCGGGGTGGAGCGCCTCGATGGCCTTCACGATTTCGTCGCGTTCGCCGAACTTCGCGGCGAGCTCAGCCGCCACGCGCACGGGGTGGCCGCTCCCAGCGTCCTCGACACGGCCGATCTCGTGGAGGAGCGCCGCGCGCCGGACGATCTCGCCGCGCGCGCCGGTCTCCGCGGCGATGTGCGCCGCGAGGTGCACGACTTCGCTGGCGTGTTGCAGCAGATTGTGGCCGAAGTAGTTGCGGAACTTGAGACGCCCCACCAGCCGCGCGAGCTTCGGGTGCAGGTCGAAAACGCCGAGACCGAAAGCGGCCTGGGCACCGGCCTCCTCGCTCAACGTCTCGAACTCCTCACGGACCTTCGCGACGACCTCTTCGATGCGCGCCGGATGGATCCGGCCGTCCTCGAGGAGCCTCTGGATCGCCACTCGCGCGATCTCACGACGCACCGGGTCGAACGACGAAAGGAGAATCGCGCCCGGCGTGTCGTCGATGATGACGTCGATCCCGGTGGCCATCTCGAGCGCGCGGATGTTTCGGCCTTCGCGGCCGATGATCCGCCCCTTCATCTCGTCGGACGGCAGCGCGACGAACGAGATCGTGGACTCGACGGCCTCCTTCAGGCTCACGCGCTGCGTCGCGTCGACGACGAGTCGCCGCGCGACGCGATCGGCCCCCTCGCGCGCTTCGTCTTCGATCCGCCGCGCGAGCTTCGCAGCCTCGCGTCGCGCTTCCGCCTCGATCGAGGCGAGAAGCTCGGATCGCGCCTGATCCACGGTGAGACCGGCGATGCGCTCCAACAGCTGACGGGCCTCGGTGCGGTCCTTCTCGGCCGACGCCAACGCGGAGCGCGCGCGCTCTTCGCTCGCGGCCAAGGCGGCCTGGCGGCGCTCGACGTCCTTGCGCTGCCGCTCGACGGCGGCGAGCTCGTTCTCGCGCTGGCGCGTAAGGGTGTCGATCTGCGCCTCGCGGGCGTCGATGTCCCGTTCGCGACGGTCGGCTTCTTCCTCGCCGGCCAGGGCCTTCTCCTGCGCGGTCGCGAGAAGCTCCTGCGCGCGCGCTTCCGCGTCGCGGCGGGCTTCGGCGACGATGCCCTCGGCAAGGCGTCTGGCATCCTCCTTCGCTCGGAACGTGATACGGCGCGCCGCGAGCAGCGCGCCGACGGCGAGAAGCGCCGCGACGAACACGCCTACGATCATGGCGATCTGACTCGGCATGCGTTCGGTCCCCTCCGGCAACGACAACCGAACGCGGCAAACCACGCCGCTCTCGGCGAAGAGCAGGTGCCGACGTCCGGAACCGGGCGAGGATTCCGCAAAGACCGAGGAAGGAGCGCTCAGATCCCCCGCGAGAGCCGTGTGGATCGGGCCGGTTGAACCAGGTCAACCAGGGGGGAACCCTGCAGACGCCTTAGGCTTCCCCGCGGGGCGGGGCATGCACACGGTCGTGCTGACACCGGGTTCCCGAAACGACGACGTTGGCTCAAGCGATGCAACCCATCACGAACTCCGCAGGGGCCGTGTTGCGAGCACATTCTCCAAGAATCCTCGGTGCGTTCACGCGGAACCGTCCGCCCGGCCGGAGCCGGCACGACACGGCTGGCAACCCGGATCGGCGAGCGCGTCGTCGATCTTGGCCGCCCAACGGTCCAGCTGCCGCTCCGTCTCCTTGGAGACGGGGCCGCGCCGGGCCAGCAAGCACTCATCGGTGATGTTCAAAGAAGCGAGGATCGCCAGCGCCAGCGTGTCGGCAGTCCCCGTCGTCTCGGCGACTTCCCGCATCCGCCGGTCCACTTCCTGGGCCAGCTCGTGCAGGTACGCGGCGTCGCCGTCGCCGCGTAGATGGTAGGTCTTTCCGTAAATGGTGACCGGCGTCGGAGCGTTGTTGCCGATCAAGTCCGTCACTCCTGCCGCAGCTCCCGGACCGCGTCGTTGAGCACGATCCGGAGCCTGGCGTGTTCTCTCTCGTGGGTCTCGAGCCTCGACTTCAACTCTTCGTTCTCTTTCCGGAAACTATCGCGCTCAGCGGCGAGAATCTTGACGCGTTCGATGAGCGCCACGATGCGGTCGCCGAGAAGCTTAGTGGGCACGTCGCTCATGTGTCAATCCGCCGGAGCCGCACGCCGAATACCCCATCGAGCGCCGCGAGGAGCTCGGCGCGGTAGGCTTCCGATTCCGCGTCGGTCAGCGTGCGGTCGACCGGGTGGAGCATAACACGCAGCGTCATGGCGACCTGACCGGAGACCAAGGGAGGCCCCTCGTACCGGTCGATCCAAGTCATCGTGGCGGGAGCCGGGGAGGGCACGACGGCGAGAGCGGCGAGGACGTCTCCCGACGCGGCGTCGGGCTCGAGCACCAGCGAAAGATCGCGCCATGTTCCGGGAAGACGGGAGATCGGACGGTAGGCTGCGGCCTCCGCCGGGTGGTGCGCGGCAGTCCGCAGGTCCGCCTCGCCGAGGAATACGCGCGCCGGTAGGCCGAGGCGGATCGCGCGCTCCGGGTGAACGGGGCCGCACCACGCAACGCGCCGTCCGGAGCCGTCGCGCCACAGAAAGGACTGGCCGGGGTGCAGTCCGGCCAGGTCGCCTCGCTCCCGCCGGAAGGACCCCTCGCGCGCAGCGAGAGAAGAAAGGATGTCCTCGATGAGTCCCGCGGCGTCCCAAGCGTCGGCCGCCCGCGACGCGCCGCTCCAATGCGGGGGTAGGGCGGCCCCGCTCCACGCAAACCCCGCGCGCGACGGTTCGTCGGGAAGCTCGCCGGCGCCCCGTGCATGGAACACGGCGCCGACCTCGAACAGGCGAACGTCCGCGGCGCCGCGTCTCAGATTCTGATCGGTCGCGCGCAAGAGCCCGGGCAAAAGGGTCCGTCGCAGGACGGACAGCGTCTCGGAGATCGGATCGGTGAGCGCGAGCGCCGAGGGCGTGCCGGCACCGACGAACGCATCGTCCTCGCCGGGGCCAATCATCGCGTAATTGAACGCTTCGTTGAACCCGAGCGCCGCGAGCCGGTCCCGTACGGCCTCTTCGAGCTTCGAGCCACGCAGCGCGGGCGACGAGCGAGAAACGCCCGGGGGCGTCCGCGAAGGGATGCGGTCGTAGCCGAGATGACGCCCGATCTCCTCGACGAGGTCCGCCTCGCGCTCGAGGTCGACGCGCCACGTCGGGACGGTCACTTCGATCGCCTCTCCGCGCGCACGGGGGGCGAGATCGAGTGCCGCGAGCGCCGCTTGAGCGTCTTCGGCTGCCGGCGCGTATCCGAGGAGCCTCGCGGCGCGCGACAGGCGCACGGTCAGCGTGCGGAGCGGCGGCGTGGAGGAACGGACGTCGACCATCCCTGGGGCAGGCGTCCCGCCTGCCAAGGCGGCGAGCAAGCGCGCCGCGAGGTTCTGGGCGAGAGGCGGCGCCTCGGGATCGCAGCCGCGCTCGAAGCGTAGGCTCGCGTCGGTCGAAATTCCCATGGCTCGCGCGGTCGACCGTACCGACGCGGGATTAAACCAAGCCGCTTCGATGAGCACGCCCTTCGTCGTGGCGCGAATCTGCGTGCCGGCGCCGCCGATCACCCCCGCCAGCGCTATCGGACCCGCTTCGTCGGCGACGACGAGCATCGTCGTGTCGAGCGAGCGCTCGATCCCGTCGAGCGTCGTCAGCCGCTCGCCGGCGCTCGCGCGTCGCACACGGATCCCGGTGCCCTTCAACCTCTCGAGGTCGAAGGTGTGCACCGGTTGGCCGAGCTCGAGCATCACGAGGTTCGAAACGTCGACCACGTTGTTGATCGAGCGGACGCCGCAGGCCTCGAGGCGCCGCACGACGCTCGCCGGTGAGGGGCCCACCGTCACGCCGCGCACGAGGCGCGCGGTGTACCGGCCGCAGAGCCCGGGGGCCTCGATCGTCACCGGCACTGTCACCGCCGCCCCGGCGGCTTCGGGGGCTGGGGCTTGGGGCCTGAGCGGGAGACCGAACGCCGCCGCGACCTCGCGCGCGACGCCGAGATGGCCGAGCGCGTCCGGGCGGTTGGCGGGGACGTCGAGATCGAAGACGGTGTCGTCGCCCACCGCCGTCACGGCGTCGACCGTCAACCCGCGCGCGGTCAG
>JAYUCM010000269.1:0-3558 GCA_043740355.1 Acidobacteriota bacterium
CCCGACGTCGTGCCGATCGTTATCACGGCGCACGGCGACGTGGCGACCGCTGTGCACGCCATGCAGTCGGGCGCCTTTGACTTCGTCGAGAAACCCTTCACACGAGAGCGCATGCTGGTCTCGGTCGCGAAGGCGCTCGCGTACGCCGGGCTGCGCGACGAGAACCGGCGCCTTCGGGCCCTCGTCGTCGGCGGGGCCGATCTCGGTGCGATCGTCGGGTCGTCGTCGTCGCTGCGGACGTTCCTTGACGACCTGCGTCTCGCGGCAGACTCCGATGCGACCGTGTTGCTGTTTGGGGAGAGCGGGACGGGCAAGGAACTCGCCGCGCGCGCGATCCACGAGGGCTCGCCGCGTAGCGCAGGCCCTTTCGTCGTCGTCAACGGCGCCGCCATCCCGGAGTCGCTCGTGGAGTCGGAGCTGTTCGGCCACCGCAAGGGATCGTTCACCGGCGCGACCGAGGACCGCAAGGGGAAGTTCGAGGCGGCCGGCGGAGGGACGATCTTCCTCGACGAGATCGGAGACCTCCCCTTGCCGGCCCAAGCGCGCCTGCTCCGAGTGCTACAGGAGGGGGAGGTCGACAAGGTGGGAGCAACCGCCCCTCTGCGCGTGGACGTTCGCGTCGTCGCCGCGACCCGCGTGGACCTCGAGGCCCGCGTGCGCGAGGGCACGTTCCGCGAGGACCTCTGGTACAGGCTCAATGTGATCCCGCTTCGGATTCCGCCGCTCCGCGAGCGACCCGGGGACGTGCCGCTCCTCGTCGAGCACTTCCTCGTCAAACATGCGCAGCGCCACGGCCGTCCGGTTCCCCGCGTCGAGCCGGATGCTCTCGACCGCCTCGAGCGTTACGACTGGCCCGGCAACGTGCGCGAGCTCGAGAATCTGCTCGAGCGCCTCGTCGTGCTCGGCCGCTCCGAGACGATCGGCGCCGCGGACCTCCCTGAGGCGCTCCGGCGCGACGCGCCCCGGTTCGGAGGGGCGCGCATGGACCTGCCGCCCGGCGGGATCGTGCTCGAGGACGTCGAGCGCGGGCTGATCGAGGAGGCGTTGAGGCGCTCGGGCGGGAACCAAAGCGCGACCGCGCGGTTCCTAGGAATCTCGAGGCAGACGCTGATCTACCGGATGAAGAAGTTCGGGCTCTAGCTTGCAGTTTCTCTCGCGTCGAACCGAGCGACGCAACGCTCGTATCATGCCCTAGTGTGCACGCGCCGCGCCCTCAGGCTATCAGGTTGTTCCAAAAGCCACAGCAAGCAGGTTGCCGTTCGGACGCGAGTTCGTCCCGCGCGGCTTGCTCGCACGATAGCAAGCACGTCACCGGGTTCGCGTCGGTTGCGCGGGTAAGAGACGAAATTGGAATCCTACCGGCTCGGCAAGTGAGACCATACTGCGTCCGCCGGGGCGGTCGGCGCGCGACTCGAACGAGAGCGCTCGTCGCGGCACGTCCTCTCGCGTTCGGAGGATGCTCGACTGACGGAGCAGAAGCAGAAACCAAACCCAGGACTCTTCGCACCAATCGGATGGAGGACGGCGCTATGAACACGAGAAAAGGTCTCTCCCGGCTCGGGGCACTCCTGATAACGCTAATCGCTGCAGTGTTGCTGGCCCCGCCGAGCACCGCGGTTCCCATGTGGACGCGTCGCTATGGCGTTGCCTGCGCGTCGTGTCACGCGTTTCCGGGTCTTCAGTTGACCGGCGCGGGGCTCGAGTTCTTCCGCCGCGGGCACCGCATGGACGGTGACACGTTCGACAAGGATTTTACGCATCTGCTCTCCGCCCACGGCGAATGGGAATACGAGGCGAAAGAAGGTGAGTCCACGGCGTTCACGCAGCCGGACTTCCACCTCCACGCGGGCGGCGCGGTTTCGACCAACTTCGCGTTCTACGTCGATGCCGGAATCAACGCAGAATTCGAAGCGATCTATCTCCAGGTCACAAAGTCGTGGAAAGACGACGTCTACTTCACGGCCCGTGGAGGGAAGGTCAGCCCGACGCTCATTCGGAACTATGGGAACGGCTTGATGGCGTCGGCCTCCACACCACTGGTGCTTACCGACACGACGGTCGGCGGCAGCCCGTTTACTCCCGCCCGCGACAGCTTCGGGATCAATGTCGGTGCACAATTGAAGTGGTTTTTCTTGGAGGGTGGCGTCGTCAACGGCGAGGATGCGCCAGGCGATGCGGCGGTGAACAACCACAAGGACGTGTATGCCACGGTCGAGTTCGCCGCTCCGGACGGTCTCTCCGGGGTCGGGCTGTACTACTACCGGGGGGGCTACGACCTGGGAGACGACCTCACGGGCTTCCTGTTCGATCGTTACGACCGGAGCGGCATCTTCGCAAACTACACGCGCGATGAATTCCGGATCGCCGGGGCGTACCTTTATGGGAAGGATCGAGTCGAAACCCTTTTCGACCGCAAGCTCCACGGCTATTTCGTGCAAGCGGACGGACATCCGGGGAGTCGCTGGGCGCCTTTCCTCCGCTTCGACGACGTAAGGACGGAGACCGAGCTGGGTGAGAGCACGGTCAAGAAGGGAACGCTCGGGTGCGCCGCGAAGATCTACGAGAACGACTATTCCGCCAGCCGCGTCGTCCTCGAGGTATCACGCGAAAAGGAAGACGGCGTCTCGACGAATGCGGCTGCTCTCAACGTGATCTGGGCGTTCTAGATCACCCCGCCCAGACCACCATCGGGGTTGCCGACAGTATCTCGGTCAGAACTCCCACTGCCAGGCTAAACGCATCATGAAGCTCTGCTCGAGCTGCGGTCCGTCCAAAGACTGCACGACCGGGGTCGTCGAGGCGCACATCGATGCACGCGCACACCAGAATCGCGATCAGCAACAGCCTCCGGGCTTGTCGCTCGACTTGACCCCGGCGGGCGTGGACACGAATGCTTGCCGACAGTGATCGCTGCAAAAGTAGAACGTCTTTCCATCGCGTTCGGCGTGGATAGCGGTGGATTCGTCAACGGTCATGCCGCAGACGGGATCTTTGGCCACGGATTTCGCTTCGATCATGATTTTGACTCCTTCTTGGACATCTTGTTGATCGCGACGACCAGCAAGGCCACCACCGCCAGGCCGATCACCAGCCACAGCCACATCGATCCGCCGGCCCATCCGCCCATCCATCCGTCGTGGTTCATCATGGCGATCAGCCTTCAGTTCTGCGTGCCGTGATGCGTTGAGGGCGCACCCGCCGACATGCCGTCCATCTCTTTCATGCCCTTCATCATCGGACACTGCGACATGGAGTCCTTGCCCATCTGCATGTGCTGCATCATGTGCTGCATCATCTCGTCGTCCATCTTTGCGTGACGCACGTCCATCGCGCTTCGCTGCTCCACGATCTGCGTCACGATGGCGGCCATCAGGCTCGTCTTCTTGTCGTCCGGTGCGCGGTTCATCTTGGCGACGAGCTCGTTGAGCTCCGCGTCCTGCTCTTTCATGTCGTCCTTCATCTTCAGTTTCTGCGCCTTCATGTCTCGGCAGTGGTCCCCCATTTGGGTGTCCGTCATGTGCTGCGCGTCCGAGGAGGCGGCGGGTCGCGCCTGGACGG
>JAYUCM010000270.1:0-8622 GCA_043740355.1 Acidobacteriota bacterium
GAATACGCCCAAGACCGGAGGCAAGTGCCCGGTCATGCACGGTGGGAGCAAGGCAACGACGAACCGGGACTGGTGGCCCAACCAGCTGAACCTCGCGATGCTCCATCAGAACCCTCCCCAGGGCGATCCCATGGGCACGGGGTTCAACTACTCGGAAGAGTTCAAGAAGCTCGACCTTGAGGCCCTCAAGAAGAACCTCTTCACGCTGATGACCACGTCGCAGGACTGGTGGCCGGCCGACTACGGTCACTACGGGCCGCTCTTCATCCGGATGGCGTGGCACAGCGCCGGTACGTACCGCACCGGCGACGGCCGCGGCGGCGCCTCCTCGGGGACGCAGCGCTTCGCCCCCCTCAACAGCTGGCCCGACAACGCCAACCTGGACAAGGCCCGTCGCCTGCTGTGGCCGATCAAGCAGAAGTACGGCGACAAGCTCTCGTGGGCCGACCTCATCATCTTCGCCGGCAACTGCGCCATCGAGTCGATGGGGCTCAAGCCGTTCGGCTTCGCCGGAGGCCGCGAGGACGTCTGGGAGCCCGAACAGGACATCTATTGGGGCGCCGAGGCGGAGTGGCTCGGCGACAAGCGCTACTCCGGCGACCGGGAGCTCGAGAGACCGCTCGCGGCGGTGCAGATGGGGCTCATCTACGTGAACCCGGAGGGGCCGAACGGCAATCCGGATCCCCTCGCGTCCGCCCGGGACATCCGCGAGACCTTCGCGCGCATGGCGATGAACGACGAGGAAACCGTCGCGCTCACCGCCGGTGGGCACACGTTCGGCAAGACTCACGGGGCGGGCGATGCGAAGCTGGTGGGTCCTGAGCCGGAGGGAGCCCCCATCGAAGAGCTGGGCCTCGGCTGGAAGAACAGCTTCGGCACCGGCAAGGGTGCGCAAACGACCACCAGCGGCCTGGAAGGCGCCTGGACGCCGAACCCGATCAAGTGGGACAACGGCTACTTCGACACGCTGCTCGGCTACGAGTGGGAACTGACGAAGAGCCCGGCAGGCGCGCACCAGTGGAAGCCGAAGGATCCCGCGGCGGCGACGCTCGTGCCGGACGCGCACGACCCGTCGAAGCGGCACGCGCCCATGATGACCACGGCCGACATGGCGATGCGGGTGGACCCGATCTACGGGAAGATCTCGAAGCGGTTCCACGAGAATCCGGATCAGCTGGCCGATGCGTTTGCGCGCGCATGGTTCAAGCTCACGCACCGCGACATGGGCCCGCGCTCCCGCTACCTCGGCTCGCTCGTCCCGAACGAAGAGCTGATCTGGCAGGATCCCATCCCAGCCGTCGATCATCCGCTGATCGACGCGAAGGACATCGCGGACCTCAAGAAGAAGATCCTCACCTCGGGGCTGTCCATCTCCCAGCTGGTCGCGACCGCGTGGGCGTCGGCCTCCACCTTCCGCGGCTCCGACAAGCGCGGCGGCGCGAACGGCGCGCGCATCCGCCTCGCGCCGCAGAAGGATTGGGAGGTCAACCAGCCTGCCAAGCTCGCGCGCGCGCTCGAGATCTACCAGACGATTCAGAAGGAGTTCAACGGCGCGCAGAAGGGCGGGAAGAGAGTGTCGCTCGCCGACCTGATCGTGCTGGGTGGGTGCGCGGCGGTCGAGGCCGCGGCGAAGAAGGCCGGGTTCGTTGTCGAGGTGCCGTTCACGCCGGGGCGCATGGATGCGTCGCAGGAGCAGACGGATGTGGCGTCAGTCGGCGTGCTCGAACCGATCGCCGACGGGTTCCGCAACTACCAGAAGGCCGCCTACACTTTGTCGGCCGAGGCGCTGCTCGTGGACAAGGCGCAGCTCCTGACGCTCACCGCCCCTGAGATGACGGCGCTCGTCGGCGGCCTGCGCGTCCTGAATGCGAACTACGGACAGTCCAAGCACGGCGTCTTCACCGACCGTCCCGAGACGCTCACCAACGACTACTTCGTGAACCTGCTCGATATGAGCACCACCTGGAAAGGCACCTCGGACGCTCAGGACGCATTCGAAGGGCGCGATCGCGTGACGGGTGACGTGAAGTGGACCGCTACGCGCGTGGACCTCATCTTCGGGTCGAACTCCCAGCTACGCGCGCTCGCGGAGGTGTACGCGTGCGACGATGCGAAGGAGAAGTTCGTGCGGGCCTTCGCGGCGGCGTGGACCAAGGTGATGAACCTGGATCGCTTCGACCTGGCCTGATTCCGGCGACGCGTTGCGAGCCTGTGAAGGAGGTTGGCGTCTCGGCGTGAACCGAGACGCCAACCGTGAAGAGTGGATTCTGGCCGATGCGCGCGAATGTCAAGGGCACGAGCCCAGCGCCAGGGGGATCTCCATCCCTCCGGTTCTGGTCCCGTACTTCGATTCTCCCGCCGCGCTGGCTGCGACCGCGAGCAGGTACGAGTCGTTCGGAACGCTCGCCGCCGCGACCGTGAGCGACACCGATCCGTCACCCACCGTACCGTCGAGAATTCCGCAAAGCCCCGCCGCCGCGGCGTGGTCGTAGATCCCCTGCTCGAGGTTGAGAAGAGATCCCCTGTAGACGTTGTATGCGGTCGCGCCGGCCGACTCGGAAAAGGTGAACACGAGATCGGTCCCCGACTTGTCGATCGTCAGCGGCACCACGGCTCCCTCGGGCGAGACCTCGGGGGGAAGCGCGGCGCAACTCTGGCTTTGCGCGTCGCAATTGATCTGGGTCGCGTTCGTGACCTGGACCAAGTCCATCCAGAAGCCCTGGGTGCCGAGCGCCGACTGATCGGTCGACTCATGCGCGTCGATCCTGATTTCCTTCCCGGAATAGGGGGACAGATCGAAGCTCGCGAGCCGCCATGTCGCGGCGGATCCCGACCAACCTTTCAGATTCCCCAGGTTGTCGCAGAGGAGGTTGGGCCCACTGGTCGTCGTGTAGGTCGCGCCGGTCGGCGTGAGCAAGGATTTCTCGCCCGTTGTTGCATCCACCGCACGCACGTTGGCGCGGTCGAAATTGCCGACCTCGAGGATGTAGTTCACGTACATGGACATCGTCGAGGTAGCCGTGGGCTTGATGATCGGCGACAGAACCCCGTTGCAATCGTTGTGGAGGCCCGTGCGGAAGTGCAGCGACGCACCGGTCGAGGCCGGCGCACCGCCGGCCAAGCGGGTGACGAGCCCGGCGGTCGTGCTCCACCCGCTGAAATCCGACTCGAAGCCGTAGGAGAGCGGACCGGCCACCGTCGAGCGCTCGGCCGTCAGCGTGAACGACCGCACCGTCGGCACGGACTGGTCCGAGGTGACGGTCGCCGTGAACGTCAACGGGTCGCCGCAGACGGCGGACGTGCCGTCGCGCCCGAGGTAGAACTTGAACGACACCGGCACGGCAACGCCGATGCCCACCGATCCTGCCGGCTGCGGGATCGCGCTCGCGATCCGCACGGCAGGATTCGAAGACGTCAACGACGCAAGGCGCACGTTGGTCAACGGCACGTTGCCGTCGTTGACGATGTTGAGCTGCACCGTCGCCAGCTCGCAATTGTCGGCGATCGCGTCGTGGTCGCCGGTTTCGACCGTGACGCTCGCGCTGCTGTTCTGGTACGCGGCGCTCGCTCCGGCTTGCGGCGTGGCCGTGACGCAGGTGGAAACCTGGGCCGGGCACGTCCGAACCCGGTAGGCGTACGTCGTGCCGTTGACCACGTTCACGTCCTCGAAGCTCGTTCCGGTCACCGAACCGATCCCGGCGAACGGCCCGGCGCACGTCGCCGCGCGCTCGACGACGTAGTTCGTCACGCCGGCGGCGGCGGTCCACGAGATCGCGACCGAGCCGTTCCCCGGCGCCACGACCGGCGGATCGACCGCGCTGGCCGGACAGGCGTACAACGGCTCGGCCAAGTGGGCGACGACCGCGATCGCGGCCTTTTCGGAAGGCCACGAGTAGTCCTGCGTGAACATCAGCTGGCCGTTCCACATTTGCGTGACCGTGTCGTGGCACGTCGGGGACTGCCCCGAATCGAAGCACGGACAGATGTCGTTGTTGTGGAGGTCTTCGGTCACGGCAATCGACGCGACCCCCACGTCCCAGAACGGGCAGTGGTCGGTCTGGCACATCTTGCTCGTGTCCCTCACGATGTTCGCCGGCGGAATGATGTTGCCGTAGTCGCTGTTGGCCTGCACGAACGCGTCGCCCAACGCGACGCTGCCGGGCGAGTTCGTGGCGTCCCAGTTGTAGACGTCCATCTTGCGGTTACCGTCGCCGTCGAACGCCGTCTGATCCATGTTGACGGCGCGCCACATGTCGACCGACGGATGCTGCCGCACGTAGGCACCCGAACCGCAGATCCCCACCTCTTCGCCCGAGAACCAGGCGAAGACGACCGTGTTCTTGAACGCGTAGTCCTTGAACGTGCGCATTGCTTCGAGAAGCGCCGCACCCCCCGAGAGCGCATCGTCGGCGCCCGGAGCGTTGGCGTTGCTCTCCGCGACCGAGTACGAGATCGTGTCGTAGTGGTTGACGAAGAGCACCTGCTGGTGCTGCCCGTAGTCCACCTGGCCGGGCACGATGAAGATCAGGTTCTGCCACGGCTTCCCCTGGACTCCGCCGCACCCCGAATCGGTCGCGGTGTACGTCTCGCGGCGGCCCGTGTAGCCCCACTGCGCGCCCCTGTCCTCGAGATACTCGGTGGCATGCGCGTTGGCCAACGGCGTCGGGAACATCGCATCGGAATAGCGCGTCGTGATCGTCCAGGTCTGTCCGCCGATGACGACGGGATTGTCGCCGGAGAGATCCCTCACGAACTGGTACCAGCTCGGCTGGTTCGTCGATGCGAGGATCTGCGCGACCAGCGGGTTGAATGCGCTCGGCGCGGCGGGCGCGGCGGGCGCGGCCGATACGAGATCCGCAGGGTGCGTCACGCGCGGCGGCAGTGGGACGCGCGGGATCCCCTGGAACCCGCCGTACGGCTTCACGCGCGGCAGCTCGACCTTCGATCCCGCGGGGAAGAGGTAGAGGTCGATCTCGGGGGAGAGCGTGTAGATCTTCGCATCCGTGGCGGCCGGCGGCTCGAATCCCGGTCTGTGGTGAAGGAGGTACATCCACTGGCCGTCGTCGGAATATTCGGCCAGCGGCGTGATGCCGCGCAGCGAAAGGCGCTCGATCGACGGATCGGCGGCGGCCCCGACGATGAAGTCGGCCTGTCGCGTCCACACCTCGAACCCCTCTTCACGGAGGAGCGCTTCGTGTCCCGCCGGCAGGATCGAGATCCATTTCGGATCGGCGGCGACCACAAACGAGGCGGACGAGAACAGACCCAAGACGAGGACGGCGCAGACACGATGCCTCATGAAACCCCCTGAGCGGTCCGGCCGACTTGCCGGAAAGCCACGGCGACGCAGGGAATATACCGTGAGGGTCCCGAGCCTGCCGCTGATAGACTTTGGGGTGATGCGGATTCATTCAACCGTCCTCGGCATGATCGCCGCGCTTGCGTGCGGTTCACTCGCGCTCGCCGCGCCGCCGTCGAACGGCGACACGATTGGGACGCTCCAGTTCGCCGATGCGGAGGACCGACCGATCGTGCTCGACAAACCCGGCGTCGTCTACTTGGTCGATTTCTGGGCGCTGGTGTGCAAACCATGCATCCAGGAGATGCCGGAACTCGAGCGCCTCGCGAAGGAATACGAGCCCACGGGACGGTTCCGTCTCGTCAGCGTCGTGTGGGGCGGTTGGGCGGGCGGGGATCTCTTGAGAGTTGCCGAGCAAGCCGGCGCGAAACTGCCGATCTATGCGGACCCCGAGAATTGGCACGATCGTCTCGAGGTCGACGCGTTTCCGACGAAGTTCTTCATTCGTGACGGGAAGGTGCTCTCGCGTGCGCGCGGGGGCGGCGCCGGGACATACCCGCATTGGAAGGCCGAGGTCGAGAAAGATCTGAAGGCTGCGGAGGCTGTTCGAGCGCCATGAGCCATACCGCCGCTGCGCTGGTTCTCGGCGCGCTCGTGGTCGCTTCGGCGGGATGCGCGTCCAAGAAACCCGCCGCGAGACCGGCGCCAGCCGTGGCGCTACCCGAAGGTCAATCGAGATACAGCTACATCTTCGACCCCGGCAATCCCGCGCTCGGATTGCCGGAGGACGTGCAGTTCCGCCGCCCGATGCCGAAGGAAACCAAGACGCTTCCGAAGTACCCGGAGAACGCACTCGCGGCCCGCGACGGCCCGCATCGCGAAGTCGTCCGCTTCATCATCGACACGCACGGCAACGTCGACAAGATCGTGGATTCCCCGATGGAGTCATCGGACGGCGGCCCCTTCGGCGCGGACTATCGCGGTGCCGTCGAAGAGGCGCTTCGGAGTTGGCGATTCGAGCCCGGTGTGTTTCAGCACGTCAAGCCCGGCGAAGACAAGGACGGGGACGGAAAGCCTGACTACAAGATCATGACCTCATGGGATCTCGTTCCCGTCTACTACGACGTCCGCTTCACGTTCGAGATCGTGGACGGCAAGGGCGTCGTGAGGAGGACGCCGTGAGGTTTCGGAGAATGCTGGCTCTGGCGGCCGCGGTGCTATGCCTGGCGGCCAGCGCCACCGACGCGGGCGACCTGGAGCGAACCCTTTCGCGTCTCACACGCGTCGCCGAGCTGTACCGCGATACGGCGCTCGGCTTCGCCTGCCAGGAAACGATCGCCTACTCCGGTAGTGCGACCGGCCGCATCCAGTTCGCCTACCTTTTCATCCGCGACGAGCACGGGCGGTTCCGGGACTTCAGGACGTGGCGGACGGGAACGACGGCGAAGGAGCGCGGTCGGGAAGTCAATCCCGAGGATTACGGGGTGCCTGTCTTCCTCGAGAGCGCGTATCTCTGGGCGTTCGTCTTTCGCGCGGACCGTCAACCGCTCTTCCGCTTCGAAAAGCTCCGCGACGAAAACGTGGGCGATCGCACGGCCGTCGTCATCCAATTCGTCCCGCGTGAGCCGATCCGGCGGCGGCTCAACGACTGGGCCGGCTACGCGTGGATCGATCGGGAGACCACGCAGATCCTCAAGGTCGAGGCCTACTCACCCGCCGATTGGAATCGGAAGATGCGGCCGAAGGCCGAAATCGTGGAAGCGCGCCAGCCGTACGACATCGAGCGGGTGGTCACGGATTTCGGCTTCGAGAAGAACGGCATGCGGTTCCCATCACATGTCGAGCTCACGACGACCCGTTATTCGGTCGTCTCGAGGAACAGCCGGGACGAACTGCGAGAATCGACGGTCCAGACGCTGACTCAGGACTACACCCGCTTCGAGTTCTACAGCGTGCGATCGAGCGACGAGATCATGCGGTTCGTGAATGAAGCGGTTCCCCTCCCTTCACATCGTTGACCTGGCGCGCGATCGCCTATCGATTGGGCCGGCAGCAGGGCGAAAAAAGGAGCCCATTGCAGACGGAGCTACGTCGTACTTCCGGCGAAACGTGAAATTGCCGCTGTTTTTCTGACAGCGCGGTGGTTTGGACGCGCCCAGAGGCCTTCCGCGCGAAAAACGACTTCGTAGGATCGGCCAGGATCGACGATCGAGTCCCCTTCCGGGCTTCTGGACTCGGAAAATAAGCGAAAGTATGGCGAGAGCGTCTCTACGAACACCCGCTCGTGCTTCCGCAATTCACGCACGCATAGCACGCGCCGTTTCTGATCATGATCGAGCCGCACTCGTGGCACGGCGGCGCGTCGGCCTGGCGCACATAGACGTCGCGCTCGCGGGCTTGCGCGGCGGCGGCTTGTGCGGCGGCGCCGCTCGCCGAGTCGGTATCGGAGGTGGTGGCCAATTCGTGGCCGTTGCCGGCTCCAGTCATCGAGGGCTGATCCTCCTTCGGGAGGAACTGAATCGCCATCCAACGGAACACGTAGTCCACAATCGACTTGGCGATCGGGATCTGCGGATTGCCGGTGAATCCCGAAGGCTCGAAGCGCACGTGTGTGAATTTGTCCACGAGGAACCGCAGCTCGACACCGTGCTGCAGCGAGAACGACACTGCGGTGGCGAATGAATCCGCGAATCCGGCGAGTGTCGAGCCGGCCTTCCCGAGCGTGATGAAGATCTCCCCCGGCTGGCCGTCGTCGTACATCCCCACGTTGATGTAGCCGTCGTGGCCGGCCACCGAGAACTTGTGGGTGATCGAATGGCGGGTGTCAGGGAGCTTGCGGCGGCGTGGCATCGGAATCGCGGCCGCGACCGCTCCCACCTTGTCCTCGTCCTTGCCGGTCGATAGAGGCTGGCTGCGCTTGCATCCGTCGCGGTAGATCGCGATCGCCTTCAACCCCATCTTCCACGCTTCGATGTAGGTCTTTTCGATCTCCTCGACCGTCGTGTCCTGCGGCATGTTGACGGTCTTCGAAATCGCGCCCGACAGGAAGGGCTGGGCGGCGGCCATCATCTTGACGTGTCCCATGTATTCGATCGTGCGGGTCCCCTTCACCGGCTTGAACGCGCAGTCGAAGACGGGGAGGTGCTCGTCCTTCAATCCCGGCGCGCCTTCGATCGTGTCGTTCGCGTTGATGAAGTCGACGATGCCTTGGATGTCTTCGTGGGAATAGCCGAGCTTCTTGAGGGCCAGGGGGACGGTGTTGTTGACGATCTTGAAGACGCCGCCGCCGACGAGCTTCTTGTACTTGACCAGCGAGATGTCGG
>JAYUCM010000271.1:0-3542 GCA_043740355.1 Acidobacteriota bacterium
GTCCGGCGGAAGGAAAGTCGCAAGCTGCGGCCCCAGGAAGTAGATGAGCAAGGGAACCATGAATCCCCACGCGAACAGCGAGCCCGCGAAATTCAACGAAGCGACGCTCGGTCCCAGGATGTAGCCGACTCCGATATAGGCGGGGCTCGTGTCCGGAGTAGAAAGCTTCGTGATACCCCCGGTTCCAAGCGCGTTCGCGGCCGCGCCGGCACCCAGCCGCACTTTGCTCAGTCCGATCTGGCCGATGTGCACCAGGAAGTCTTTCGAGAATGCGAAGAGGTTGAGCGTGCTCCCAAGAATGATGGCGCCGCCGGTGAGCATGTTCATGAACAGGTACTTCGCCGCTCCTCCCCCACGCTGTCCGGCCTTATGAATCTCCGCCGCCGCCGTCGATTCGGGAAACGGCAGCGTCGGATCCTCGACCATCGCGCGCCGCACCAGAGAGACGAACAGCACTCCGAGCACCGACCCGATGATCATGAGGACGGTCGATCGCACGTATGCACCCGGTCCCTCGAAGGACGGCCAGGCGCCCGCGATGATGAACGCCGGGAGCGTGAAAACAGCGCCTGCGGCCACCGACTCGCCGATCGAGCCCGCCGTCCGCGCCAGGTTTTCCTGGAGGATCGTGCCCTTGCGGAGGCGAAGCCACGCCATGCTGATGACCGCCGCCGGATAGGTTGCGGCGATCGTCTGTCCCGCCTTGAGACCGAGGTAGGCATTGGCGGCGCCGAGCACGACCGTCATGACGAGGCCCAGGACGACCGTGCCGATCGTGAATTCCTTCATCTCGACGTTTTGCGGGACGAATGGCTTGTACTGGTCGGCCATGTTCTTCCTCCGGCTGCGAAAGGACCCCGTCTACGCGGTTGGGGCGGCGGGAGCATAGGGAAGCTTCGCGTTCCGCGTCAACGAAGAACGGAAAACCCGGCTAGAATGTCCGCCCTTCGAACGTCCGGATTCCGGTCAGGAGGCTCGAAACGCATGAGCACCGCCGCCGCATTCGTCCGCGAGAACCGCGACCGCCACCTCAACGAGCTGATGGAGGTCCTGCGCATCCCGTCGGTCTCGACCGATCCGGCCCGTGCCGGGGAAGTGAAGCGCGCGGCGGCATGGGTCAAGGAACGGCTCCGCCAAGCCGGCTGCACGAGAACCGAGATCTTCGAGACCAAGCGTCATCCCATCGTCTACGGCGAATGGCTGGGCGCTCCGGGATCGCCGACGGTCCTCTTTTATGGCCACTACGACGTACAGCCCGAGGACCCGGTCGAGCTGTGGACGAGCCCGGCGTTCCAGCCCACGGTGAGAGACGGCCGCCTCTACGCGCGGGGCGCCTGCGACGACAAGGGCCAGTTCATCATTCACGTCAACGCCTTCGAGGCCTATCTGAAAACCGGCGGCTCGTGCCCGGTCAACGTGAAGTTCCTCATCGAAGGCGAAGAGGAAATCGGCTCCCCCAACCTCGAGCCGTTCATCGCCGCCCGCAAGGAGCTCTTGGCCTGCGACGCGGTCGTCGTCTCCGACACCGCGATGTTCGACAAGAAGACCCCGTCGATCGTGCACGGCCTGCGCGGGCTCTCGTACCTCCAGGTGGACGTTCGCGGAACGGCTCGAGACCTTCACTCCGGAACGTTCGGCGGCTCGGTCATCAACCCGGCGTTCGCCCTCGCGCACATCATCGCGGGGCTCAAGGACGTCAAGGGAAGGGTCAAGGTCCCTGGTTTTTACGACAACGTGCGCAAGCTGACGGCGAAAGAGCGCAAGGCTTTCAAGAAGCTCCCCCACTCCGACACATCGTGGAGGAAGTCGATCGGCGCGAAGGCGCTGTTCGGCGAGCCCGGCTACACGACGCTCGAGCGCGTCTGGGCGCGGCCCACGCTCGAGGTGAACGGCCTCTGGGGCGGATTCATGGGAGAGGGCGCGAAGACCGTGATACCGGCCGAGGCGCACGCGAAGATCTCGATGCGCCTCGTCCCCGACCAGCGGCCGAAGGAGATCGTCGCCAAGGTGACGAGGGCCATCAAGAAGTTAGCAGCCGCGTCGGTCGACGTGACCGTGACGCACATCCACTCGGGAGAGGGCTGGCTGGCCGACACCGGCCACGTCGCGCTCCAGGCCGCAGCGCGCGCGGTGAAGAAGGCGTTCGGGAAGACTCCAGTCTTCACTCGGGAAGGGGGCTCGATCCCCGTGGTCGCCACGTTCGATCGCATCCTCAGGGTCCCCTCCGTCCTGATGGGGATCGGCCTTCACGACGACAACCTCCACGCGCCGAACGAGAAGATCGACCTCGACAACTTCTTCCGCGGAAACGAAGCCGCGGTCTATCTGATGGACGAGCTGGGCACGGCCGCCGGTCGCTGAGGAGTCGACGTTGAACGCCGCATGGATCGCCGCCCTCGTGGCAGCAGCCGTCAGCCTGAAGGCACCCCTGGAGCACGCCGCCAAGGAGTTCAACACGATCTCTCCGGGCGAGGAAATCACCTTCACGTTCGGAAGCAGCGGGCAGCTCGCGGCACAGATCGAGCAGGGCGCGCCCGTGGATTTGTTCGTCTCGGCATCGCCGGTCGACGTCGATCGTCTCGCGGCAGCACACAGGATCGAACCCGCCACTCGCGCGGTCATTGCCGGAAACCGGCTCGTGGTCGTGGTCCCGAGGGGGACGGCCCCTCCGGCCGATCTGGCCGGCCTCTTGGACCCGCGCTTCAGGCGCATCGCGATCGGGAACGTCAAGACCGTTCCCGCGGGTCGCTACGCCCGCGAAGCGCTCGTCGCTTCGCGTGTGCTCGAAGGCGTCGAGAAGAGGTTCGTCTACGCCGAGAACGTGCGTCAGGTCGTCGACCTCGTCGCCGGTGCGGACGCGGACGCGGGGTTCGTCTACGCGACCGACCTGCCGCTCGGTGGAGAACATATCGACCTTGCTTTCCAGATCCCGGAACGTCTCCACGCTCCGATCGTTTACGAGGGGGCGGTGGTCCTTGACGCGAAGTCAGCGGTACGAGCGCGCGCATTCCTCGCATTCCTGGCGTCTCCGGCCGGCCGAGCCCTGTTCGTCGAACGCGGTTTTCTCGCACCGAGGACCGCGGCCACGAAGTGATTGCGTCCGCCCTCTGGCTGTCCGTCGTCGTGGCGGTGCTCGCCACCGCGTTCGCCCTCTCCCTCGGAACGGCGGCAGGCTGGTGGCTGGCGCGCCGGCCGTTCGCCGGTCGTGAGCTCGTCGACGCCCTGTTCAGCCTCCCGCTGGTCCTTCCCCCGACAGTCACCGGGTACTACCTGCTGGTCCTGCTCGGACGGAAAGGACTCCTGGGCGGCCTCGCCATTCCCTTCACCCTCGCCGCGTGCGTCATCGCCGCGACTGTCATGGCGTTCCCGCTCGTCGTGCGAGCGGCTCGCGTTGCGTTCGAGGAGATCGATCCGCGCCAGCGCCTCGCGGCGGCGAGCCTTGGGCACGGCACGGGCTCCACGCTGTGGCGTGTCGAGCTGCCCCTCGCCCGGCGCGGCCTGGCTGCGGGAGCCGCGCTCGGGTTCGCGCGCGCGCTCGGAGA
>JAYUCM010000272.1:0-21469 GCA_043740355.1 Acidobacteriota bacterium
TCCGGCGCGCTCGTCGTCGAGGTCGTCTTCGGCTGGCCGGGCATGGGACGCGTGACCTACGACGCGGTGATGTCGCAAGATCTCCCCGTCGTCCTCGCGGCCGTGTTCCTGGCGACGATCCTCGTGATCGCCGGGAACCTGCTCGCCGACCTGGGTCTTGCGCTCGTCGACCCGCGCCTGCGCTTGGGCCGCGCGGCTTCGCGTTGAACGGCCTGGGCTTTCGCACGGGCGTGGCGGTCCTGGGCGCGTGGACGCTGGTCGCAGCCGCGGCGCCGGTCCTTCCGCTTCGCGATCCCAACGCGCAGCCCGACGGATTGGTCCTCCGCAACCTCGCGCCGATGACGGTCATCGACACCGTTTCAGGGGCTGACGGGACGACGCAGTACGCGCACGAGATCCGCCGTGAGGCAAACGGGGGCATCTCCGTGCGCCGCGGCGACACGTGGACGCTCCTCGCGAGCGAAGCGCCGCGCATCGGCAGAGCCCGCTTCGTGCTGGGCACCGACTCTCTGGGTCGCGATCTGCTGAGCCGACTCGTCTGGGGAGCCCGCGTGTCCCTCGTCGCCGGCTTTCTGGCCTCTCTCGTCGCGATCATCATCGGCGGGAGCATCGGGCTGACGGCGGGGCTTGCCGGGGGACGGGTGGACGGTTTGCTGATGCGCGCGACCGACGGCGCGCTCGCGATACCGCGCTTGTTCCTGCTCCTGCTTCTGGCGGCCCTCTTCCGTCCCTCGCTCGCGACGACGGTCGTGCTCGTCGGGTCCACGACGTGGATGGCCGCCGCCCGGCTCGTACGTGGGGAAGCGCTCTCGATCCGGGAGCGCGAATTCGTGGCGGCCGCGCGGGCTGCGGGCGCCTCCCCCATCCGGGTGGCGATGCGACACGTCCTCCCCCACGCCACGGCGGTCCTCGGCGTCGAGGCCAGCTTGCGCCTGGGCCAGGCGGTCCTCTTGGAGGCCTCGCTCTCCTTTCTCGGACTGGGCGTCCCCCCACCCGTCTCGTCGTGGGGCGGACTGATCGCCGACGGACGCGACCGTCTGCTGGATGCGTGGTGGATCGCCACCTGGCCGGGGCTCGCCCTGGCCGGGGTCGTGATCGCCGCAAGTCTTGTGGCGGACGGAGCCCGTGAGAGGTTGTAATTGTCGTGCCCGCTGTTATCGTGATTGTGCCTCGGCCGCGAGGCTGCGGAACCGGAGGCTCCACCGTGAATCTCACGCGCAAGCTCCCCGTCGTCGCTCTGGCGCTCTTGGCCGCCATTTCGTCTCCGGCGCACTCGCAGGGAACACCGCCTGCTCCGCCCGCTCCGCCTGCCACGCCCGCTCCGGCGGCTCCCGCGGTCGAAGGCGCGCCGGCGCCCCCGGCCGACCCGAACGCGGTCGCCGTCCCGCTGCAGAGCGCGAAGGACGCGTTCAAGAAGGGCGCCTGGCAGGAAGCTCTAGACGCCGCCGCGACCGTGCTTGCGGCCCAGCCGAAGCACCTCGAGGCGCTTTACATCGCGGGGGCGTCCGAGCGGCAGACGAATCGACTCGAAGACGCCGCAGGCCACCTCAAGACTCTCGTCGAGACGTCGCCGATCTTCCCCCTCGCGCACTTTCAGCTGGGCTACGCCCTCTTCCTCCAGGCGGAGCAACTGACGCGCGAAGGCCAGGTCGAGCCGGCCAACGCCAAGTACGTCGAGGCTGCGGGTGAGTTCGGCAAGGAACTCGAACGCAATCCGACGCACGCTCCCTCGCTATCGAGCCGCGCCATCGCACTCTCACGCGGCGGGCGGAGCGAAGAGTCGGTGCAGGCGCACGAGGCGTGGATCGCGTCCGCCCCGCAGAAGAACGATCCGGTCGTTTCGCTCGCGGCGACCTATGCGGCATCCGGTCGCTCGAGCGAAGCGATGAGCGCGCTCGACCGGCTTCCGGACAAGACGCCCAAGTCCGTATTCGACGCCACCCTCGCCGCCGCCAGCGTTTTCACATCGAGGAGGGACTGGGGCGCCGCCGTGCCGTTTCTCGAGAAGGCCGCCGCCACCGATCCCACGTCGACAAACGCGCGGGCGCTCCTCACCGAAAGCTGCGCACGCGCCGGGTTGGCCAACGACACGGTGCGCAATCTCCAGACGCTCCTGACGATGGACCCCACGCCGGACGAAGCGGAGAGGGTCGGCGAGGCGATCAAGTCGACCATGGGCGACGGCAAGAGCGTGCCTTCGGCTCCCGGTATCGATCCCCCCGCGGTCCTCAAGATTCCTCCCCCGAGGTACCCCAAGGGACAAGAAGCCTCGGTGCAGACCGAGGTCCTCGTGCTCACTCTCGTGCGCCAGGACGCGACCGTCGTCAACACCGTGATGGTGCCGAACCGGATCTGGAAGGACATTCACACGAACGGCTTCGACGTCGCGGCGTTCGACGCTGTGAAGAAGGGCAAGTTCGCCGCCGGCACCAAGGGCGGGCAGCCCGCGGAGCTCTGGATCGTCGTCTCCGTTAAGTTCGCCAAGACCTGACCCCAATCTATTCGTCCATGCGGCGCTCGGCCCGGCGCACCGCCGCGAGGAGCAGCTCGAGGCGGTCGAGGTCCTTCTTCCCGGGCGCGATCTCGGCCTCCGACAAGAGGTCCACGCCGTAGGGACGCGCGTCCTCGATCGCCAGGCCGATGTGCGCCGGCTCGAGGTGTCCCGCGATGATGATCCGGCCGTACACCGCCAGGCTGAGCGCACGGCGCCACTCGAACGGGGGCCCGGTGGCCGTGGCTTCGTCCCGCCGGGCGTCGAGGAGATACGTCGTGGCCTCGTAGTGCGACAGATCGTCGGCGTTCCACCCCGCGTCGACCCGGAACGCCTTGATCCATCGGTAGGGGGCGGCCCCCGCGCATGTTCCCGGGGACTCTGTCCCGTGGAACTGGAGGAGCCCCACGCCCGAGCGGCGGGCTGTCTCGAGCACGCGGATGAGGGGCTCGTCGGCGAAGACGCCGACGGTCGCGATGAACGCGGGCATGCGCGCGACGATGCGGTGCGCGAGATCCGGCTCGATGTAACGCGCGCTGCCTTCGCGAAAGTCGAACCCGAGCGCGTCGACACCCAGGTGGACCGCCTCCTGCGCGTCCCGCTCTTCGGTGATGCCGCAGACCTTGACCACGATCCGAGGGCTCATGCGCGAGTGCCCGCCGCGGCTCCGGCCAGTCTCAGGAAATTCGAGAGCAGCCGTTTCCCCGCAAGCGTCAGGATCGACTCGGGGTGGAACTGCACGCCGTGGAGGGGCAGCGTCTTGTGCCTGACGCCCAAGATGGTCCCGTCCGGCGCGTACGCGCACGCTTCGAGCACCTCGGGAAAAGTCGCCCGTGCCACGGCGAGCGAATGATACCGGGTCGCGTCGAACGGGTTCTCGAGGCCCTGGAACACCCCACGCCCGTCGTGCCTCACCGACGAGGTCTTCCCGTGCACCAGCTCCTTCGCCCGCTCGATCGTCCCCCCGAACGCCTGGACGATCGCCTGGTGGCCGAGACAGACCCCGAGCATCGGAAGCTCGCTCGCGCGCTCCCGCACGACCGACACGCTGATACCGGCGTTTTCGGGGCGCCCGGGGCCGGGCGAAATGACGACCGCGTCGCAGCGCGCGCCGTCCACGTCGGCCGCCGCGATCCGGTCGGAGAGGACGACCTCGACCGCGGCACCGAGCTCGGCTAGATACTGCGCGAGGTTCCAGGTGAACGAGTCGTGGTTGTCCAGCACGAGGACCCGCACCCGATCCACAGCCGACGTCCCTACTTCACCTCGAACTTGACGAAGATCGGATCCGTCAGCTCAGGGGCGGACATCGCCAGCTCGAACTTGTGCCCCACGAGGCCGGTCCCGGGCATGGGGAAGTAGAGCATGTCCAAGAGGTAGCCGAACTTCGGCAGCTGGACGTTGTCGGTGACGACCGTCGACTCTCCCACCCGCGACGGGCGGCGCGTGGGCGAGAACTTGCTTGGGTAGCCGGTCATCGCCCCGAAGCGGTTGAAGACGATTTCGTTCAGCTCCGCCAGGCTGCGATCGAGATCGAGGAAGTCGTAACTGCCGAGAAGCTCCTTGGGGCTGGCGCACGGGTAGCGGTTGCCGTTCTCATCGGTCAGGGTGAACGACTCGCGCGTCAACGAGAGCTGCTTGACGCCGCGGTTCGCGATCGCGATCTCGATGGGGACGTAGCTTTCCTTCTCGCGGTAGCGCGTCGGGCGCGTATCCACGATCAGCGTCGCGAGCTTGCCTTCCTCGATGAACGCGAACGTCGAGAGCTTGCGATCGACGTCGGCCGCGACCTGCCCCGTCATCGGCTGTCGCGTAGCGCAGGAGGCTGCGAGGAGTATCGAGGCGGCGAGAGCTGATCGGCGCATGCGCGGTTCCTTTCGACCCGGCGAGCGTAAGGCTCGACCCGCGGTTTCGGAGCGTAGGCCCTGGCACGCGAGCCGTCAAGCGTCGGCGGAGCTCCGCCACGGTAGAAGTGCAGCGGTCATCGCGCCCGTCGGAGCGGGCCGCCCGGTGAGGCGCTCGAACTGGAGCGCCGCCTGCGCGTCGAGGAGGTCGAGCCCGTCGGCGACCGCCAACCCGCGCGCGCGGGCCGCGCGCACCAGAGGCGTCGGCTCGGCGCCGTAGGCGGCGTCGAGCACCATGCGGCCGTCGAGGTGCCGCCGCAGCAGCACCTCCTCTCCGTTGCGCCCCGCCGGTGTCGCCTGCACGAGGAGGTCCCAACGGGCGCCGGGAAGCGACGCCAAGGGCAACCAGGCGACACCGATCGCGCGCGCCGCCTTCTCGCCCCGCGACGCGCTACGGCCGAAGAGCGTCACGAACGCGCCGGCCTCCTTGAGCGCGGCGGCGACCGCACGCGCCGTCCCACCGGAGCCGACGACGGCGACCGACGTGCCGTTGGGATCGAGGTGCTTGCGGATCAACGCGAGTGCCGCCGGGGCATCGGTGTTCCACCCTTCCCATCCGGAAGCAGCGACGACGACGGTATTCGCCGAGCCGCATGCGGCGAACGCATCGAGCCTCGCGCAGCGCGCCGCCGCGTGCTCCTTGAGCGGAATCGTCACGCCGAACCCGGAGAGCGGGAGGGGGCCGTCTCCCTCGACGATCGCCGCGACATCGGCGAGATCGCCGGTTTCGACCGGGAGGTAGACGGCGTCGAGGCCCAACGCCCTGTAGCCCGCGGCATGCAGCGTGGGCGACGGGCTGCCTCCTAACGGCGTTCCGCACAGACCGTACAACCGCGTCGACTCCGAGATCTCGAGCACGCGATACACGTCGAGCAGCTCCGAGGTGGTGAACTGTCCGTCGCCGGTCTCGCGCCCGCGCGCCGCCGCCCCGTAGGTCCCCCACGACCCCCAGGAGAGGGCGACGATGCGGCTCCACGATCCGGCAGCTCCCGCGGCGAACGACGCGAGCCCGCGCGCCGCCCCTCGCGCCCGCGCCAGGAGCTCGCGGACCGCGCCACCCTCCTGCGGACGCGTCGCGCGCGGGACGAGTTTCAGCAGCCCGGCCTTGGTTCCCGCCATCGCGTCGAACAGCAGGGTGAGACTCGCAGAGTCGCAGGACGCGCCGTGGTGCGACAGGATGGTGCGCGCCGCATGCTTTCCGTCCGCGAGATTCCGCAGCGGACCGTTCCACTCGACGTCGACGAACGCCGACCCGGCATCGAGCGCCGCGCGGAGGATCGTGCTCTTCTCCTCGGTGCTGCCGTCGAACGACCCCCCGTCGGCCGTCGAGCGCACGGTCACGACGACGGCCCTCCCCGCGAGCCGCACGAGGCCGGCGACGTCGGCGGCCCGCAGATTGTCCGCCCGGAGCTCGACGAGGGCGGCGGCGCGGGGCGCTTCCGCGAGACGCCGCGCAACCGCCTCGGGGGCCTCCTCGAGGATCGAATGAACGACCCCTCGCGTCACAGCAGGCTGACCGGATCCACGTCGACGTGGATCGCGCGGCGGGCCGCCCCCGCCTCGAACGGCGACAGCGCCTGAGACACGGTCTCGACGAGCCGGCGCCGACCGGCGGAGCGGACGAGGATCTGCATGCGATAGAGGCCTCGCAGCCGCTCGATCGGAGCGGGACCGGGCCCGGTGATCGTGAGGCGGCCGGCCGATGCCGCCTCGAGCGCCGAAGCGACGTCGTTCGCGATGCGCCAGGCCTGCGCTTCGCGCGCTTCGGCGACGATGATCTGGATGAGCGCGGCCAGCGGCGGGTAGCGCAGCGCGCGGCGGTAGCGGATCTCGGCGTCGAAGAACGCCTCGTAGTCTTGCTTGGCGGCATGGAGAAGAACGGGGTGGCCGGGGTCGAACGCCTGGGCGATGACGCGACCCTCGCGATCGCCGCGGCCCGCCCGGCCCGCCACCTGCGTCAGGAGCTGGAACGCGCGCTCCCCGGCGCGAAAATCCGGCAAGCCCAAGGCATGGTCCGCGCCGAGCACGCCGACCAGCGTGACGCGCGGAAAGTCGTGCCCCTTCGCGATCATCTGCGTGCCGACCAAGACGTCGATCTCTCCGGCGTCGAACCGGCGCAGGATGCTCTCGTGGCTCCCGCGGCCGCGCACGGTGTCGCGGTCCATGCGCAAGATGCGCGCGGAAGGGACGACCTTGGCGATCTCGTCCTCGATCCGCTCCGTCCCCTCTCCCAGCTCGCGCAGATCCGTTCCACCGCACGCGGGGCACGCGGCGGGGAGCGGCTGCTGGCCGCCGCACCCGTGACACCGCAGCCGGCGCTCCTTCCGGTGCCAGGTCAGAGCGAGGCTGCAATGTCGGCAGGTGACACGCTGACCGCAGGCCGGGCAGAGGATCGCGGACGCCCACCCCCTCCGGTTGCGCAGGATCAGCGCCTGCTCGCCGCGCTCGAGGCAGGCGACGAGCGCCGCGACGAGCGGTTTCGAAAGCGGCGTGACGTCCCCGGCACGCCTGAACTCCTCGCGCATGTCGACGAGCTGGACGTCGGCCATCGGCCGGTTCTCGACGCGCCCTCCCAAGCTAAGCAGCGTGTAGCGTCCCCGGCGCGCGTGGTGAAACGACTCGAGCGACGGGGTCGCGGAGCCGAGCACGACCGGCGCCCCGGCGAGGCGGGCCCGGACGACCGCGACGTCGCGGCCGTTGTAACGCGGAGCATCCTCCTGTTTGTACGAGGGGTCGTGCTCTTCGTCGACGACGACCAGCCCGAGGTCCGGCAGGGGGGCGAAAACCGCCGAGCGCGCGCCGACGACGAACCGCTTCTTCCCCTGGCGGACCTCCTCCCACGCGGCGCGCCGCAAGCGCGGAGGCACGGCCGAATGGAGCATGGTGACCTGCCCCGGAAACCGCGCCTCGATCCTCGAGACGAGCAGAGGCGTGAGCCCGATCTCCGGGACGAGATAGAGCACGCCGCGCCCCGCCGCGAGCGCGGCCGCAGCAGCACGCAGGTAGACCTCGGTCTTTCCCGAGCCGGCGGCACCCCACAGGAGAAACGGCGCAAACGTCCGCGCGGCGACGGCCGGGAGGAGCGTCTGAAGCACGGCCGATTGAGCCGGCGTCGGATCGGGCCCTCGGGACGGCGCGGCCTCGGCGTCGGACCGTTCGGCGGCTGCGGCGCGCGGCGCGCGCTTCCGTGGGGGGGGATCGGGGGGGAGCGCGGCCTCGATCGCCTCGCCCCACGAGCAGAGGTAGTAGTCGGCCACGAAGCGGGTCAGCTCGAGCAGGTGAGCGTCGAGCGAGGGCGAGGCCGGGAGCGCCTCCCCGAGCTCCTTGACCTCGACACCGGCAGCGGGCTGGGGCGCCGGCCATTCGACGACGGTCCCCTTCACGCGGCGCCTGCCGAAGGGCACGAGCACGCGCATCCCCAACGCGACGCCGTCGCCTCGGCTGTCGGGGACGCGGTAGGTGAACGTGCGGCGGAGCGGGACCGGAACGGCGACGCCGCAAAGCGTCGCCGCATCGTCCGCGCCCGTCACGACGCCTCGTCGATCCGGGCGCGGGCCGCTTTCAAATCGGCGAAGACCGCGAGCCGGTTCTCGACGGTGTACTTCCTCAGGAGAAACGCCGGGTGAAACGTCGGCATGACGGGAATGCCTCGGAAACTACCCCAATGCCCGCGCAAGCTCGTGATTCCCGCCTTGGTATCGAGGAGCGTCTTCGTGGCGGGAGATCCCAACGCGACGATCACCTTCGGCTGAATGGTCTCGATCTGACGGAACAGGAACGGCGAGCAGGTCGCGACCTCGTCGGGCTCCGGGTCGCGATTTCCGGGCGGCCGGCACTTGACGACGTTGGCGATGTAGACGTCTTTTCGCTCGAGGCCGATCGCCTGAATCATCTCGTTCAGTTTCTGCCCGGCGCGGCCGACGAACGGCTCGCCCTGCTTGTCCTCGTCGGCACCCGGCCCCTCGCCGACGAACATCAGTCTCGCGTGCGGATTGCCGACGCCGAAGACGATGTTCGTGCGCGCCTCGCAGAGCTTGCATCGCTTGCAGTCGCCGAGCTCGTCGCGAAGCGCCGAAAGGAGCGCGACGGGATCATGCGGAGGCGGCTCGCGCAGCTTCAGCTCGCGCACTCCGATGTCGCCCAGGTAGCCCACCCACGAGGCGAGCGCCTTGCGGACGTCCACGGCGTCTTTCACCCCCGCTCCGCCCCGAGGACCCGGTCGAGGATCGCGTCGGCGATTTCCGTCTTGCTCGCCTCGGGGACCGCGAGCGACGAACCGTTCCTGCCGAGGATCGTCACCGCGTTCCGGTCCGAGCCTATCCCTAAGCCCGGCGTGGAGATGTCGTTGGCGACGATGAAATCCGCGTTCTTCGCGGCCAACTTCTTCGCCGCGTTCGCGGACACGTCGTCGGTCTCGGCGGCGAACCCGACGAGGATCTCCCCTCCCCGCGTCCTCCCCAGCTCGGCAAGGATGTCGGGCCCTTCCTCGAGGACGACGTTGAGCGGGCCGCCCGTCCGCTTGATTTTCTGCGGGGAGGCGGCGGGCGCGTAGTCGGCGACGGCGGCCACCATGAAGATCGCGTGGGCGCCCTCGCGCTCGGCCATCACCGCGTCGCGCATCTCACGGGCGGTCGTGACGCGTGCGACCCGCGTGCCGAACGGGGCGGGCAGATCCACCGGACCGCTGACGATCGCGACCGTCGCACCCCGCCGCGCGGCGGCCGCGGCGATCGCGTAACCCATCTTTCCGGACGAGCCGTTGGAGAAGTACCGGACGGGATCGATCGCTTCGCGCGTCGGACCCGCGGCGATGACGATCTTCTTTCCTTCGAGCGACCGTCCGCGGTGCGCACTGCTCAGGGCTGCGGCGACGATCGTTTCCGGCGACGCGAGACGCCCGATCCCGGTCTCGCGCTCCGCGAGCCAGCCCGATTCCGGATCGACGATCACGACACCCCGTGAGCGGAGCGTGCGGAGCGCCGCCTGGGTCGCCGGATGGAACCACATGCGCGTGTTCATCGCCGGGGCCAGAACGACGGGAGCGGTGACGGCCAAGTAGAAGGTCGAGAGGATGTCGTCCGCGAGCCCGTGCGCGAGTTTTCCGAGGACGTTCGCCGTCGCCGGGGCGACGACGAACGCGTCGAGACCGCGAGTCAGCTCGATGTGCTTGATCGTCTCGTCGTCGTCCAAGTCCCACGGGTCGATCCAGACCTTGCGGCCGGACAGCGTCTGGAGCGTGAGCGGCGTGATGAAGCGCTCGGCGTTCCTGGTCATCAGAACCTGGACCGACGCGCCGGCATCCGTCAGACGGCGCACGATGTCGCAGGCCTTGTAGGCCGCGATCCCGCCGCTCACTCCCAAGGCGATGCGCACGGAGCTACTCGTCGGTGCTCGTTTCGACGCTGCCGGCCGGGGGTTGGCTTCCGTCCCACGCCTCGACGACCCCGGCGGCTACCTCTTCTTGGGCGAGGACCGTCGCCTTGCGCGTGTCGGAGTCGATCCGGGGAAGCGCTCCCGCCTGGAGCTGTTCCGCGCGCAGCGCGGCGAGCATGACGAAGCGGTACTTGCTCATGACGTTCTGAGGGGGGTCGAACATGGGGGTTCTCCTAGGCTCCCGAGCCGGGAGCCGGAAAGGTCGAAAGGATCCGCTTCACCCGTCCGCGGGACCGAGCCGTTCGCGTCGATTCAGCCCGAACGATCGCGGTCAGCTGGGAGCACGCTTCCTCCAGGTCGGCGTTCACGACGACGTAGTCGAAGCGATCGTACTCCAACGCCTCGCGGCGCGCCTCATGGAGGCGCAAGGCGAGTGCCGAGGCCCCCTCGCTGCCGCGCCGTCTCAAGCGCTCGTGGAGGGAGGCGTAGTCCGGCGGCAAGATGAACACCGAGACGGCGTCGAGCCCCGAGGCCCTCACCTGGCGGGCCCCCTGGACGTCGATGTCGAGGAGCAAGCTTTTTCCTGCGGCCAGAACCAGTTCGGTCGCCGCGAGGCCGGTGCCGTACTTGTGATCGAACACGTGAGCCCATTCCAGAAAGCCTCCCGCGGCGACCATCGCGTCGAAGCGGGCGTCGTCGACGAATTCGTATTCACGCCCGTTCTCTTCCCCGGCCCGGCGCGGCCTCGTGGTGAAAGAGACCGAGAAGCGGAGCCCGGAAACGGTCTCGAGCAGACGGCGGGCGAGCGTGCTCTTTCCGGTCCCCGACGGGGCGGAGATGACGAAGAGCGTCCCGCGGTCGTCCCCTTCCATGCGATCACTCCAGGTTCTGGATCTGCTCGCGGATCTTCTCGGACTCGGACTTGAGCTCGAGCGCGTGGCGGCTGATGCCGAGCTCGGAGGACTTGCTCGCGATGGTGTTCGTTTCGCGGTGGATCTCTTGAAGGAGGAACTCGAGGCGCTTGCCGACCGGCTCGCCGTCGATTTCCGCGAGGAGCGCGTGCGCGTGCGCGAGGTGCCCATCGAGTCGCACGAGCTCCTCGGTGATGTCGGAGCGGTCGGCGAGAAACGCCGCTTCCTGAGCGATCCGCGCGGGATCGAGCGTCACTTGGGTCACGAGCTGTTGCACGCGCTCGGCGAGCTTCTGTTGCAGGGCGTGGGGGACCTCTGCTGCGAGCTTACGAATCGCGGCCACGGTTTCCTTCATGCGCGCGACGCGCGAGACGAGGTCGTCCCCGAGAAGGCCGCCTTCCCGGCGCCGCTCGGCGTCGAGCGCCTGGAGCGCCAGGTCGAGGGCGCCATCGACCGCCGACCGTCCCGCGTCGTCGAGAGGGGTGGCGGGACCGTTCGTCTCGAACACGTTCGGAACGCGCATGAGCGACTGAAAATCGAAGGCGCCGTGGACGCCGTACTCGTCGCGTAGCGTCTTCCACGCCGCGAGCGCCGCCTCGACGACCGGCCGGTTGAGCGCGAGACGAACGCCGGCATCCCCGGTTCGCTCCAGGAGCAGGTCGACGTCCACCCTTCCCCGCCTCACCGTGGCCAACACCTTGCGTCGCAGCTCCTGTTCGAACGGGACGAGGTCGTCCGGTAAGCGCAACTTGAGGTCGGCGAAGCGGTTGTTGACGCTCCGCAACGTCACCGTGACCTTCAGCCCCGGAGCTTCGGCAGCCCCTCGGCCATACCCTGTCATGGATCGGATCATGGAAGGCGCGATTGGAGCATACGGCCCGCGGAAGCGTCAAACCGGCGCTCGCCCGGCCTCCTCCAGGACGGCCGCCGCCGCGCGGTCGAAGGCGCCGTCGCCACGGAGAAGATCCCGCACGCCGTGAAGCCCAAAGCGGAGCGCTTCGGCTTGCGACGGATCGTCGAGGAACCTCGCCACCTGGTCGGCGATCGCGGCCGGCGTGCACGCCCCCTGGACCAGCTCGGGCACGATCCTGCCCCCCGCGACGAGATTGGGAAGGGCGACGTGATCGACCCGCACGAGCGCCTTGGCGATCACGTAGGACAGGAACTGCATGCGGTAGAACGCGACGAACGGCAAGCCCGCCAAGGCCGCATCGAGTGTCGCCGTCCCCGAAGCGACGGCCCCCGCGTCCGCGACTTCGAGAATCGCGGGGTACACCCCTTCGCAGATGGCGGGCCCCACAGCTCCCGCGCGAGCGGCGATCCCCTGAAGGAAGCCGTCCGGAATCGTCCCGGCCTGGGGGACCGCGAACTGCACCGCGGGGTGGGTGCGACGAAGCGCTTTTGCGGCGTCGAGCAGAATCGGGAAGAGCCTCCCGACCTCGCCCACGCGGCTTCCGGGGAGGAGCGCGACGACCGGACGGCGCGGATCGAGGCCGACCCGGGGTAGAAGATCGCCGCGCGATGCGCGTACGCGCGAGGCCGCGGCCGGATGGCCGACGAACGTCGCGGGCACGCCCTCCGCCTCGTAGAACGCGCTTTCGAACGGGAACAAGACCAGCATGCGCCGCACCAGGTCGCGCATCGTGCGCACGCGCCCCCTCCGCCACGCCCACACTTGAGGGCTGACGTAGTAGACGATCGGGACGCCCGCGGGCTTGACCCGTGCGGCGAGGCGGAGGTTGAAATCGGGGAAATCCACCGGCACGAGAACGTCGGGACGCTCGTCGCGAACCGCGCTTTCGAGGCGGGCCATGGCGCGCCGGATGGTGGGGAGGTGCCGGATGACTTCGACGAAACCGACCACGGCGACCTCCGAGGCGTGCTGCACCAGACGCACGCCCGCGTCCGCCATCTCGTCGCCGCCCATCCCCAGGAGCTGGACGCCGGGATGAAGCCGGCGGAGGGAGCGCGCGAGACCGGCGCCGAGGCGGTCGCCGGACGCCTCCCCCGCCGAGATCATGACCTTGAGCGGTCGGCTCACGTGCAGATCGCCTGAGGACGGGCGTCCTCCCGAACGAGGGCCATCGCGTCGTCGGCGAGGTCGGTGATCCGATCGAGCTCCGACTCGAGCAGGAGGCGCTTCTCCTCCTGAAGCCCCGCTGCGGCGTCACGCGGCACCGTGACGGGATTCCCGTAGATGAACACGCCCTTCGAAAAGAACTTCGGAAGCAGCGTGCGATCCCAGGTGCGGAGCCGCCGGGACGTCGCGGCCGAGAAGGTCACGGGGATGATCGGAAGCCCCGTGAAGCGCGCGACCGCGACGACTCCGGGCTGCACGCGTCGCCTGGGTCCGCGCGGCCCGTCGGGAGTCAGCCCGACGTCGCAGCCCTCCTCGACCTTGCGCAGGATCTGGCGCATGCCGGTCGCGCCGCCGCTCGTCGAGGAGCCGCGAGCCTGCTCGATCCCGAACCTGCGCAGGATGCGGACGAGGGCCTCGGCGTCGCGGTGGTTGCTCGAGAGGACGACGATGCGCGGACCGGGGTAGCAATAGGGCATCAGCACGAACCGCGAGTGCCAGAACGCGAGGATGTAACGCCCCGGATCGCGACGCGAGGCCGCGAGGACCTCGGCTCCGCGGACCTCGATGCGCATCGTGCTGTGGAGGAGCCGGATGTACACGTGCGCCACGGGGGGGGCGACGTTGAAGAGGAGCCACTGGGCGACGGGGTTCATCGAGGAACGGAGTGTACCAACACCGCGCGGCCGTGGTCCCGGCCTTGCAGCGGGGTCGGGGCGGCCACTATTGTCTCGGCCACGATGTCCTCTGCTACCCCCTTCATCTCGATCGTCGTGCCGATTCGCAACGAAGAGGCGACGATCGAACGACTCACGCGATCGCTCCTCGACCAGGACTACCCTCACGATCGGTACGAGATCCTGATGGCCGACGGCGGCTCGACGGACCGGACGCGGGAACGGCTGTCCGTCGTGGACGTCGAGGCGCGCGTCCGCGTGCTCGACAACCCGGGGCGGACGGCCCCTGCGGCGCTGAATGTGGCGATCGCCGAGGCCAAGGGCGACATCGTCACCCGTGTGGACGGCCACTCGTACGTCGCCTCCGACTACCTGTCCCGGATCGTCGCCGTGATGGAAGAGACGGGCGAGTCGGTCGTGGGCGGTCCGGTGCTGATGCATGCCGACACGCCGTTTCGCAAGGCGCTCGTCGCCGCGCTGTACTCAAAGGTGGGGGTCGGCGCCGTCCCCTACCGGACCCTGAAGACGAGAGCGTACGTCGAATCCCTCCAGACGGGGTCCTTCCGGAGGGCGGTGCTCGACCAGGTGGGCCCGTTCGACGAAGCGCTCGCCGTGGTCGAGGACCTCGACATGAACACCCGGATCCGCAAGGCGGGATACAAGCTGCTGCTCGACCCGTCGATACGGTTCTGGTACCTGCCGCGACCGACCCTTCGGGCGCTCTTCAAGCAGATCTACGCCGTCGGCCTCGTGAAGGTGCGCATCCTTCGGAAACACTCCGACATCTTCAAGTGGAAGTACGTGCTCCCGTCCGTGTTCGTCGCCGCGCTCGCCGCGGCGGTCGGTGCCGCCGCGTTGGGCTCGATCGTGGGACTCGCGTTCCTTGCGGCCTATGCCGTCGTCATCGTGGGATTCGCTCTCGCGCGCGTCCCCCAACTGGGCGCGGGCGCGCTGCGACTGCTCCTGATCCTGCCGACGCTGCACGTCGGCTACGGGCTCGGATTCCTCGCGGGGGCGAGCGAGAAGATCCTCGGCCGCTCGTCACGGCCGCCGGGCGCGCCGTGAACGACCGCCACGAAGCTCGCGTCCTCCTGGCCGTCCTCGGCGAGCGGTGGGACGCGGCGGCCACGCTCCAACACGGGCGGCCGGTCGATCCCACGACGTTCGTCGCACTGTGCAAGGCGGCCGACGTCGCCGCGACGGTGCACGCGATGATGTCGCGCGCCGGTCATTCCAACCTCTTGGGCGGCGACGTGACGGCGGAGCTCGCCAGGATCCGCGCGAAGATCCGCGTCGACAACCTCCTCCTGCTGGCCCGTCTCGAGCAGGCGCTCGATCTCCTGCTCGCCGCAGGGATCCGCCCGGTCGCCCTGAAAGGGGTCGACGTCTTGCACCGCCTCTACCGGTCGTTCGATGAGCGCTCGCTCGACGACGTCGACCTTCTGGTGCCTGGCGACCAGCGTGACCTGGCGATCGCCACGCTCGAGGCTGCCGGCTTTTCGGGCCCGACCGAAGCGCAGCGCAAGCACTGGCTCCGGAGCAGCTTCGAGCTTCCGCTGACGAGCCCGGGACCGGTCGGCGTCGCGTTCGAGATTCATTGGAGCCTGGGCCAGGAGATGCGCTATCGGATCGATGCGGCGGGGCTCCTCGCGCGAGCCGTTGCGCTCGACATCGGCGGTCGCTCGATCCTGCGCCTCGACGAGCACGATGCGGTCGCGCACCTGCTCCTTCACCACGTCCAGCACTACTTCGATCGGCGGCTGAAATGGGTGATCGAGATCGGCCTGCTCGCGCGGGCGCCCGGTTTTTCGTGGCCCCTTGTCTCCGACCGCCTGGCCGCGTGGGGCGGCCGCGCGGCGGCTGGGCTCGCTCTCGCTCACGTGCGGAAGCTGTTCCCCGGGATGCTCGCGGCCGAGGCGTACGACGCGTTGCCCGCCGCCCGGTGGCGTCTGCTCGCGACGATGCCGCTGCGGGCCACGCATCCACTGGATTTCTATCGCGGCACGAGAGGACGCTCGGTGCAGCTCGCGATCGCGGCCGCCGCCCTCGAACGTCCGTGGGACCTTCCTGGATACCTCAGACACCGCGCGAGGCGTGACCAGGACCCGGGCTAGCGCCGGCCCCGCAGGGCCTCGTACCTGTCCAGGGCTCCAGACAGAGCGAAAGAAAGCTGCCTGAGGCTCGTGTCGCGCCGAACGCAGATTCGTTTCCGATTCATGACGTTCGACGAAGCGAATGTTCGGCCTTGTCCCCCGCCGAAGGCGGCCGCGTATCCATGTTGGATCAGCCGGGGTTCCATCCGCTTCTCGAAGGCCCCTCCCGGGAAGGCGAAAAAGCGAGGCAAGACTCCGGTATGCGCTCTGAGGATCGACTCCGAGCGGTCGAGCTCTTCGTCCAGCTCGTCGTTCGAGAGCTTGCGAATGGACCGATGCGTGTGAGAGTGGTTCCCGATCTCGAACCCTCCCGCATGGATCCGGCCGATCGCCGGCCAATCGAGAAGGGGCCTTTCCGACTCGATATTGACGGACCCGCGATCGGTGTGCACGAAGACGATCGCCGTGGCACCGTGGTCGCGAAGGATCGGCGCCGCGTCGGTCTCGAAGCTTGCGTAGCCGTCGTCGAACGTGACCAGCACCCATTTCGTCCCGTGAGGCGGGGCCTCGCCGGTCATCAATCGTTGGAATGCGGTCCCGTCGAGGAACGAGAAACCCGCGCGGTGAATGCTCCGAATCTGTGAAGCAAAATCCCGCGGTCCGACCGTGAATGGATTTTTGCCTCGATCTTCGATGTCGTGGTAGTTCAAGACGGCGACGTGAGGCTCCGCCGGCAGCGGTACCAGCTTGTCGTAGACCCAAAGGAGCGAGAACAGGGAAGTCTTGGCCGCCGATCGGAGCCCCGACATCATGGGTTCACTTCATCGCCTCGACCGACATGTTCGCGAAGACTCGATCCGCCGCGTCACAGTCGATCCGGAGCTCGGGCCGGGGACTTTCACGGTGGCCCCTCTGCACGACCTCTCGGAACCCGGCCTCGCGCAGCGATCGTTCCAAGGTTTCGAAGTCGTCGAGGAACGTGCAGAAGTGACTGTGGAAGAACCAATTGATCCCTTCGCCCCGGTCTCTCGGCTTCCCGGCGACCAACGCCCAGAAGGCTTGATCGTTCGTAACGTAGGCCTCGGCGACTTTCCTGCAATCGGTTCCGACCAGGCGAAGCGTCCCGCCCGGCGCCAGCAACCGATGGAATTCCCGGAAGATCGACGGGCGAGACTCGACCGGAAGGCAATAGAGAACGTGGTCCGAGAAGATCGCGGAGCAGGACTCTTCGTCGAGCGGCAACGCGCATCGAAGATCGCACCGGAGATCCACCGGACCGCGCGACCAGCCATCCGCGTTGACCCACCCCGGCATCACCCGATCGCCGCATCCGAAGTTGAGCAAGAGCCCCCGCTTTCCGCGGTAGGCGTGGGCTCGTCGTCGCCACGCGGGATGGAAACGGTTTCGGGCACGCACGGTCCAGAGGACCATCTCGCGCTGGACTCTCTGAACGAGCTCGACCGGAACCCGCGTTCGCTCGATCAGATTGCGGATGGCGTGTCGGGTACCCATCGCGCCTGATGATAGGCGACGTTGATCGGCTCGCGTGAGCTACAATTCGCGTTTTCCGGTCGCGGGGAGGTTGGTTTGACGCCACGCGCGCGCATCACCGAGAAGCCAGGCGCGTGAGCCATTCGGTCTTCATCACCGGGGGAAGCCGCGGACTCGGGCTCGAGATCGCAAGAACCCACCTTCGCCGCGGCGACCGCGTCGCCCTTCTTGCGCGGGGGCATGAGGGACTCGAAGCGGCCGCTCGCGCGTTGGACGCCGAACCGGGGCGGATCGCTCTTCACGCCGCGGACGTGCGGGACGAGACCGCGTTGCGTGACGCGATCCTCGCCTTCGCGCGCGAGGCCGGAACGATCGGACGCCTATACGCCAACGCCGGGGCGATCGAGTCCAGCACGGCCGCTTCAACATTTGACCGCGGTGTCTTCGAGACGAACGTCTACGGCGTGGTCAACGCCGTTCAAGCATGGCTCGCCACGTCGCCGCCCGCCGGCTCGACGGTCGGCATCATCTCGAGCTTCTCGGCGTTCCGGGGCCTGCCGCATCTCCCCGCCTACGGCGCGTCGAAGGCCGCGATCACCCTGTATGCCGAGAGCTTGCGCGGACGGCTGCGACCTTCGGGGATCCGGGTGACGACCGCCTTCCTCGGATATCTGGATTCGGAGCTCGCCTCGTCGCGCAAGCCGTCGATTTTCGTCACACCGTGCGCGACCGCCGCCCGTGTGGTCGTTGCCGCGGTCGATCGCGGCGCATCGCGCACGGCGTATCCGCCCATCGTCCGTGCCGCGGTCTTCGCTTCGCGTTGCCTTCCCGACGCCGTCTACGACCGTCTGGTCGCCCGCCGCTATCGGAAATCCGCCACATGAATCGCATCCGGCCGGCGATGGGGACGGACACGCTCGATTGCGCCTTTCCGCCGCCCCGGGAGGGACTCGTCCTGGCGGAGAGTCTCCGCTGCTTCGTCCCCGAGGGACTATTCGCATCCCCGAGCCGGAGCCGCGCCGCGCGGGTTCTCATCGAATACCCCGGAGCGGGAGCCAAGCTGCTCAACTACGTGCTCCGCGAAGGACTCGCCTCCACCGTCGAGAAGACGCGCACGAAGCTCGACCAACAGCGCGTGCGGACGGACTTGGCGATGTCGGCTGTCGGGGTCGTGGCTCACGCGCCCGCACGCTCGGGGCTGAATCGCGGGGACCTCGTGGCGTGCGGCGGTTTCCTCTTGCCTGTCGCTGCCGATGCCTATCTCCTCCATCCCGATCAATGCCTGCGCGTCGAACACGATGCCGACGGCCTGGAGCGTCACTTCTGGCTCGGGGCGCTGATCCGGATCGCCGGGGCGCTCGCCGACGCCGGCGAGCGATCGATCGCGACCTTCGGCCTGGGCGCGCTCGAAGAGCCGTTGTCGCGCTGGCTCGCGCACCGAGGCCTGCTCGCCCGCGGCGGCGACCCGGATGCGGCAATCGCGGGATCGACGTTCTGGGCGACGCGCGCCGCCGATGAAGCGCCCGCGCGTTCGGGATACGTGCTCGATCCCTTCGGGGTGTCCGACGGCCTTCCCTCAGGATGGCGTGCGATAGGCCTCCCGGATTCAGGACGGGCTCGCGTGAACCCGCTCGACCCGCGGCCGCTCGCCTGGTCTTTCCCCTTCGAGGCGTCGGGTCGCGACGATGCCGTCGCGATCCTGCTCGCCGGGCCGCCCGCCGCGTCCCACGAGCAGGTCGACGCGCCACGTCCGCGGCGCGTCGATCTGAGCACGCCCGGAAACGGAGACACGCTGGGCGTCTCGATCGTCGGGTGCGGCAACTTCGCCCGTGCGGTGCTGCTCTTCAACGCCCTCCGCGTTCCCGGCGTACGGCTTCGCGGCGTCTGCGACATCCGTCCGGAGGTGGCCTCCGTGCACTCCCGCGCGCTCGGCGCCGTCTTCCACACGGCCGACTACCGAGAGCTCTTGGCCGACACCGCGACCCACGCGATCTTCGTGACGACGGACCACGCCTCCCATGCGGCGCACGTCGTCGCCGCGCTCGACGCGGGCAAGGCGGTCCACGTCGAAAAGCCGCCGGCGATCGTCCCCGAGCAGGTGACCCTGATGCTGGAGGCGCTCGCGCGCAGCGGCGGAACGATGACGGTCGGATACAACCGTCCCTACGCTCCGGCCTATCCGGTCTTGATGAGCGCCATCCACGGGGAGAGCGGGCCGATCGCCGCCACGATGATCGTCAAGGGATTCAAGCTCCCTCCCGAGCACTGGTACTACTGGCCGGATCAGGGAACCCGGCTCGCCGGCAATCTCGTTCACTGGATCGATCTCGGCTATCGCATTGCGTCTCCCGCGCGGCCGGTCTCCGTTCAGGTGACGCGCGATCGAAGCCGCCACCCCGCGGACGCAGCGGACGCCGCGGTGATCGTCATCCGCTTCGATGACGTCTCGTTGGTGTCGATCGCCTTCACATCGGCCGGAGACGATCTCCGCGGGGTGCGGGAATGGATCGAAATCGGACGGGGAGGCACGTCGATCCGCATCGAAGATTTCGACCGGATCGTGATCGTGCGCGGCGCTTCGGTGGTGCGGCGGCGCTTCGGCCGCGACCGCGGCCACGCAGCGGAAATACGGGACGTCGTCGGCAAGCTCCGAGCGAGGACCCGTGACGCGGCCATGGTCCGCGACATGATCGTGACGAGCGCGATCCTCTTCGCTGCGCAGCGCTCGTTCGAGAGCGGGCGGGAGGAGGATGTCGTCATCCTGGACGCGTGGCGTTCCTTCGTCCTCTAGCGGCGCGAGCGGTGGAGCGGCAAGGCCGTCCCCCTTGGTCGTGGGCTACAATCCGCGGCTCGTCCAGGAGGTCGTCTTGAAAAAGCGTGCGCTCGTCACCGGAGGAGCCGGATTCTTGGGCTCTCACCTGTGTGACCGTCTGCTCGCCGAGGGGTACAGCGTCATTGCGATGGACAACCTGTTGACGGGCTCGACCGACAACATCGCCCACCTGGCCGGGAACCGCGAGTTCCGGTTCGTGTTCCACGACGTGACCGACTACATCTTCGTGGACGGCCCGGTGGACGCGGTGCTGCACTTCGCGAGCCCCGCCTCGCCACGCGACTACCATGAGATGCCGATCCAGACCTTGAAGGTCGGATCGCTCGGGACGCACAAGGCGCTCGGACTGGCGAAGGCCAAGGGCGCGAGATTCCTTCTCGCCTCGACATCGGAAGTGTACGGCGACCCGCTGATTCATCCGCAGCCCGAGAGCTACTGGGGGAACGTCAACCCGGTCGGCCCACGCGGCGTCTACGACGAGGCCAAGCGCTTCGCCGAGGCGATGACGATGGCCTACCACCGCTTTCACGGTGTCGACACCAAGATCGTCCGGATCTTCAACACGTTCGGACCGCGCATGCGCCTCCAAGACGGGCGCGCGATCCCGAATTTCCTGCTCCAGGCTCTCAACGGACAGCCGCTCACGGTCTACGGCGATGGATCGCAGACGCGCTCTTTCTGCTACGTGGATGATCTCGTCGACGGCATCATCCGCCTGCTGCGCTCCGACCTCCACGATCCCGTCAATCTCGGCAACCCCGAGGAGTGGACGGTACTTCGCATGGCGGAAGCGATCCGCGATCTCACGGGCGCCGCCACGCCGATCGTCCTCGAACCGTTGCCGGTCGACGACCCCAAGGTTCGCCAGCCGGACATCACCACGGCTCGCAAGATGCTCGGATGGGAGCCGACGACCAAGATCGAGCAAGGCCTGAGGACCACGTTCGAGGATTTCCGGCGCCGCGTCGTTTCGTGAGAATCGTCTACATCTCCCAGTACTACCCGCCCGAGATGGGCGCCCCCGCGGCGCGCGTGTCCGCGTTTGCGAGGCGGTGGGCGGCGATGGGCCACGACGTCACCGTCGTGACGACCTTTCCCAATCACCCGACCGGAATCATCCCGCCCGCGTACCGCGGTCACCTGCGGCTCATCGAGGACGACCACGGCGTGCGTGTCGTTCGCACGTTCTTGTACGCCGCGGCGAACAAAGGAGTCGTCAAGCGCGGCCTCTGCTATCTCTCGTTCGCGCTGTCGTCGGTGCTGCAGGGCTACGGCCCCGCCGGGCGCCCGGAGGTGGTGATCGCCACGTCGCCGCAGTTTCTGGTCACGCTCTCGGGCTGGATGTTGTCGCGTCTCAAGGGCGTGCCGCTCGTGACCGAGATCCGCGATCTATGGCCCGACTCGATCGTTGCCGTGGGGGCCGGCTCCGCGACGTCGCCGCTCGTCCGTGGGCTGCGTGTGCTGGAACGCTTCGTCTACCGGCACTCCGACCTCGTGGTCTCCGTCACGCGCTCTTTCGTGCCCATCCTGCGGGAGCGCGGCGCAGGCCGCGTGCTCTTCGTTTCGAACGGAGCCGACCCGGCGGCGTTCGCGCGGCCCGCGGATCGCGCGGCCATCCG
>JAYUCM010000273.1:0-8579 GCA_043740355.1 Acidobacteriota bacterium
TACGTCTACGACCTCGCCGCGATCGACGCGCGGATCGCGGCGCTCCGCCGTCATCTGCCGCTCGATCCCGGCCGGCTCCTGTTCGCCTGCAAGGCGAACGCGCATCCCGCCATCCTCTCGCATCTCGCGCGGGCCGGGGTCGGGGTCGAGGCCGCCTCGCCGGGAGAGGCGCTGCGCGCGATTGAATGCGGGCACGCCCCGGAGGACGTCCTCGTCTCGGCGACGAACGCGCGCGCCGCCGACCTTGCCGAGCTGGCGTCGCGCGGGTGCAGGCTAGCGCTCGGATCGCTGTCCGACGTGAGGCGGGTCGGCGCGCTCTCCAAGGGGACCCCGGTGCTGCTTCGGATCAACCCCGGCGTGGGGGAAGGGCATCACCGGCATGTCGTGACCGGAGGCGCTCAGAGCAAGTTCGGAATCCCGCTCGAGCAGCTGGAGCCGGCGCTGACCGCGTGCGCTGCTGCCGGGCTCGAAGTCATCGGTCTCCACGCTCACATGGGATCGGGGATCCTCGACCCGGCGCCGCTCCTCGCCTCGGCCCGTGCGCTCCTTGCCGCGGCACGGCGCCTTCCCCGAATCGCCGTGCTGGATTTCGGAGGCGGCTTCGGGATTCCCTACCGGGACGGCGAGGCCGAGCTCGATCTTCCGTCCTACGGAGAGGCGATGGGCCGTGAGCTTACGGCGTTCGCCGCGGCCACCGGCCTACGCCCCGAAGCGTGGTTCGAGCCGGGGCGCTTCATCGCGGGCCCCGCCGGCTGTTTCCTCGCGCGCGTGACCTGCCGCAAGGAGAGCGGCGGCCACGTCTTCATCGGCCTGGACACGGGCATGAACCATTTCGTGCGCCCCGCGCTCTACGGCGCTTACCACCGCATCCTGAACCTGAGCGAGCCCGAGGCTCCGGTCGAGTGGGTCGAGGTCGTCGGCAACGTGTGCGAGTCGACGGACGTCTTCGCTTCGGCCCGGGCCCTGCCTCGCGCCGAAGAAGGGCACGTCCTCGCGATTCTCGACGCGGGCGCCTACGGCTTCACGATGGCCTCCGCCTACAACCTCTGGCCGCTTCCGTTGGAAGTGGTGCTCCCGGAGGGGACTCCCTAGAATCTCCCGCCACCGTGGAGGAAGAGATGGCGATCGATCCGGACGTCAAAGATCGTTGGCTGCGCGAATTCCGTCTCAACGGTTTCGTGATCCTTCGGGGATTCCTCCCGGTGAGCTACGTCGAAGCGCTCTGGGAGCAGGCCCTCCCCCTTCTCCGCGGCGAGAAGGAGAAGGGTGATCGTGGCGACACGCCGAACAAGAGGGGCGCGAATCGATACTCGTTCGACGTCGGGGTCTACGCGAAACTGCTCGGCGGGCCCTTGGCGGATCCGCGCTACCTCGCCCACCCGGACATCGAGCATTTCGTCGAAGCCATCCTCGGCCCGAGACAATCCTGGGGGCGCGGCTGGAGCCGCGTCGAGTGCGCCTGGAAGGGATCGGAGTACATGGGTTGGCACTCCGACCAGGTCGTCGACGAAACCCCGGACCCGCAAGCGCCAAACCGCACCGTGCGCGTGACGTACAACATCCCGCTCGTCGATTTCACGTGGGCCAACGGCGCCACCGAGTTCATCCCGGGGACGCACCTGCAGCCGAGGACCACGGCCGGCGACCCGCTGCTCGACATCGCCAACGTCTACAGTGTCCGGCCGGACCTAAGACGCGGCGACGTCATGCTGCGCGACGGGAACACGCTCCACCGCGGTGCGCCGAACCTCACCGAGACGCCGCGAGCGATGCTCGATCAGACCTACCGAACCGCCAAGGCGGCGACGGCGTGACCGGACGGACGGTCGACGTCGATATCTCGGGCTTGGGCCTCCGCTTCGAGGGGTTGACCCCGACGCTCGCCGAGGAGCTGCACCGGCAGTGGCCGGCCTTCGTGCGTGCGCAGGGCGTCTCGCCGGCTCTGGTGATTCGCGTCGAGGAGGATGACCGCGCGATGACCCCGGGCCGTTTCATGGTCGGCGCGCTGCAGCTCGAGGCCGCGGCCGACGCCGTCCGTTTCCGGGGCGACGAAGGGGAGATCGTCCAGGAGCTTCCGGGGGCGCGCGCCGTCGCCCGTCTGGCCCGAGGGGCTGCGGGACGGCGGTTCTGGGCTCTCGTGAATCTCGCGTGCGCGGCGGTGGGTTGGCGACTTTTGGCACGCGGCGGTGGAGCCGTGCACGCCGCTGGGGTTCTCGTCGAGAAGCGAGCCTACCTGCTCGTGGGCCCGTCGGGATGCGGCAAGACGACCTGGGCGCGGACGGCGGCCGAGGCCGGGCTCCCCGTTCTCAGCGACGACTGCGTGCTCGTCGATTCCGCGGAAGGCTCCCTCATGGCGCTCGGGTCGCCGTTTCGCTCGAAGGACTTTCCGTCCCCGGGTCCCGGCCGATGGCCCGTGGCTGCGATCTTGCTGCCGCAACCGGCGGCCGAGCCCTCGCTCGCCCCCGTCACTCGGCTGATGCTCGAAGCGCGCATCGCGGCGAACCTGCTGTTTTCCGCCGCGGCGTGGGACGCCCACCCCGCGGCAGGGCGCGCAGCGGGCGTGATCGCCGCGGGCGCGCCGGCGCGGACCCTCGCCTTCCGCCCCGATGGGAGCTGGATCGACATCGTCGCGACGATCGAGGACGTCCCGGACGCACCGCGTTGACGTCGGTGAACCGCACCCCAAGGTCGGTCAGGGGGGATGCCGTCTCCAGCGCAATTCTCGTCGCGCTCGTCCTCGCGATTCCTCTTTTTTTCGTGGACGGGCACCGCGCGGTCGAGGCGAAATTTCAAGACGACGCGTTCTACTACGCGCGCATCGCGAGGAACGTCGCCCGCGGTGACGGGGTCACATTCGACGGGCTCCACGCAACCTCCGGCTTCCATCCGCTCTGGCTCGGGCTCCTCGTCCCGCTCTTCGTCCCATTCTCCGGACCCATGACCCCGCTCTTCGCGGCGTTGGGCGTCCAGATCGCGTTGGTCGGCGTTGCGGCGGCGCTGACCACCGCGACCCTCGCTCGGGTCGTCGATCGCTGGTCGGCGCTCGCGGGTGGCATCGCCTTGGTCGCGGTGCCGTGGACGGGCGCGAGCCTGACCGGCGGCCTCGAAGGAGCGCTTACGCTCGCGCTCGTCGGTGCCGGATGGTGGCTTTGGCTGCGTGTCGCGATGCGGCCGCGCGTCGAGCCGGCCGCGTGGATCGGGCCGGGCGCCGTTCTTGCCCTCGCCGGCCTCTCGCGACTCGAAGCCTTCGTGTTCGTCCCGGTCGCCCTCGCTCTGGGCCTCCGGCGTATGGAAAGACCCGCGACCTCGGCCGCCGCGCTGTGTGCACCCGCTGCTGTGGCCGTGGCGATCGTCCTCGCCTCGAGCCGCGCGCTCACCGCGACCTGGCTGCCGATCAGCGCGACGGTCAAGGCCGCGGCCCGCATGGATCGGACCGGAAGCCGATGGCTGCCCATCGCTCTCGGCGTCGCGGTCGTGACCGTCGCGGTCGTGGCCCTGGTCGTTGCCGTTCGTCGCGCCGGGGCGGAGACGGCGCGGTCCGCGCTCGTCCTTCCGGCGGTGGGCGCCTTCCTTTGGATCGCGGCGGACCTCGTAGCGGTCGGAAGGCTCGAACCTTGGAACCGCGTCCCCGTGCTCCTGCTCGGCGCCGTCGGGGCGGCCGCGCTGGCATCGCTCCGGCGTGGACGAGCCGTCGTCGCTGTTGTGGTCCTCGTGGCGGTGGCGCGGGTGCCCCTCGGGATCGCGCGAGCCGCGCGGCCTACGTCGTCGTATGCGCCGTATCGCTGGGAGGCTGGAGTCTGGTTGCGCGACCACGTCGGTGAGGACGCTCGCATCGGCAGCTGGAACGCGGGGACGATCGGCTACGCGAGCGACCGGCACGTCGTCAACCTCGACGGCCTCGTCAACGACCGCACGTACTTCGACGAGGTCATCCGTGGCAAGGACCTGGCAGGCTACCTGGAGCGGGAAGGGATCTCGTGGATCGCCGATCAGTCGTGCGGGGTCGATCCCACACTCGCACCGTACCTCGCCCGGACCGGGTCGCTGGCGCTCGCGACGCGGACCGAGTGGGTCGCGTCGTTTTATGACCGCGGCGCCCCGGACGGCTGCCCGGGAGTCGCGATCTGGCGCCTGCGAGGGGACTGACGCCCGCGCGCCCTTCACGCAGGGGGTCCGCGGCCGCCATGGCTACAATGCGGCGATGCAGCCCTTTACGATCGTCTCTCCCTTCCGGCCGACGGGGGATCAACCGCACGCCATCGCCTCGCTGACGCGAGGGCTTAGCGAAGGCCGCCGCGACCAGGTGCTGCTCGGCGTCACCGGCTCGGGTAAGACGTTCACGATCGCGCAGGTGGCGGCGGCGGCTCAGCGTCCGGTTCTCGTCCTCGCCCACAACAAGACCTTGGCGGCGCAGCTCTATCAGGAGTTCAAGCGGTTGTTCCCGCAAAACGCCGTCGAGTACTTCGTGTCGTACTACGACTATTACCAGCCCGAGGCCTACGTCCCGCAATCCGACACGTACATCGAGAAGGAATCGACGATCAACGAGCAGATCGATCGCATGCGCCACTCCGCGACCCGCGCGCTGTTCGAGCGGCGCGATGCGCTGATCGTCGCGTCGGTGTCGTGCATCTACGGACTGGGGTCGCCCGAGGCGTACCACGGGATGATGTTGCTCCTAGAGAAGGGGATGCGGATCGACCGCGACGCGGCGCTCAGGAAGCTCGTCGAGATCCAGTACCGCCGCATCAACACCGATCTCGAGCGTGGGTCGTTCCGCGTGCGCGGGGACACGCTCGAGATCTGGCCGTCGTACGCCGAAGACGCGCTGCGCATCGAGTTCTTCGGCGACGAGGTGACGGCCCTCTCGCGCATCGACACCGTGCGCGGCAAGGTCGTCGAGACCCTCCTGCGGCATCCGGTCTATCCGAACTCCCACTACGTGACGCCGCGGGAGACGATGCTGCGGGCGATCGAGGCGGTGCAGGTCGAGCTGGCCGCGCGGCTCGCCGAGCTGACGCGGGCGGGGAAGCTCCTCGAGGCGCAGCGCTTGCAACAGCGGACCAATTTCGATCTCGAGATGATGCGCGAGGTCGGCTACTGCCACGGGATCGAGAACTACTCGCGTCATCTCACCGGGAGGAGTCCCGGCGAGGCGCCGCCGACGTTGATGGACTACTTCCCGCGAGACGCGCTCATCGTGATCGACGAGAGTCACGCCACGATGCCGCAGCTGCGCGGGATGTACCACGGCGACCGGTCGCGCAAGCTGACGCTGGTCGAGTTCGGTTTCCGGCTGCCCTCTGCGCTCGACAACCGGCCGCTGATGTACGAGGAATTCGAGGCGAGGCGCGGACAGACGATCTACGTCTCGGCGACCCCGGCGCCGTACGAGCTCACGCTGACCGGAGGCGAATTCGTCGAGCAGGTCGTGCGTCCGACCGGGCTGCTCGACCCCGAAGTTGTCGTCAAGCCGATCGACGGGCAGGTCGACGACCTGCTCGCCGAGATTCGCGGGCGCTCTGCTTCGGGGGAGCGCGTGTTGGTGACCACGCTGACGAAGCGCATGGCCGAGGACCTGACCGAGTACTACCGCGAGGTCGGCGTCAAGGTCGAGTACCTCCACTCCGACGTCGAGACGTTGGAGCGTGTGAAGATCCTGCGCGAGCTGAGGAAGGGCACGTTCGACGTCCTCGTCGGCGTCAACTTGCTGCGCGAGGGGCTCGACCTCCCCGAGGTTTCGCTGGTCGCCGTTCTGGACGCCGACAAGGAGGGGTTCCTCCGCTCCGCGGGGTCGTTGATCCAGACGATGGGCCGCGCCGCGCGTAACGTGAACGGCAAGGCGATCCTGTACGCCGACAAGCAGACGGATTCGATGCGCGCCGCGATGGACGAAACCGCCCGCCGGCGGAAGGTGCAGGAGGCGTACAACGCCGAGCACGGCATCACCCCGGAGACGATCAGCCGCGCCCTGGACGACCTGCTCACCTCGCCGGTCGCCGCCGATTATTCGACGGTCCCGCTCGACGAGGAAGAATCCGAGGAGATCTTCGAGGATCAAGAGGCGCTGATCGCGGAGATCGCGCGACTCAGCAAGGCGATGCACGCCGCCGCCGCCCGGCTGGACTTCGAGGCGGCGGCAGGACACCGCGACCGCATCCGCTACCTCGAGACCAAAGGAGTGCTCGCGTGAGGGGGTTCTGGCACCCGGTGTCCGCGGTCTACCTCAATCGGCCGAGGGTCTTAGCCTCGCCCGCCGTGCTGCGCCTTCTGATGGCGGGGGAGGGCCGCGTCGAGGTCGTCTATGCAGGCGATCGCATGTGGCCGGCCATTCGCCACGGGGAAACGCTGGTCGTCTCCCCCGTCGCGGAGTCCGCCCCCGAAGACGGCGACGTCGTGCTGACGATCGACGGGGGCATTCCGGACGTGATGCGGATGGCAGCCGAGGGCGGCGCGGCCACCGTCACCGCGGATGCCGACCCCGGACCGCCGCGCCCCGTGACGTCCGGCGACCTTCTCGGGCGAATCGATCGAGCGCCTCCGCGCCGGCCGCTCCGCCGATCGATGGTGCGCACCTGGCTGGATCTCCGGGAAGCCGCCGCCGGCCCCGATCCCGTCGATGATCCGGCGCAAACCGTACGTCGAAAATACGACGACCAAGCCGTCCACTACGATCGCCTCGAAGGCGCGGTCCTCGATCCGGGTCTCGCCGCCCGCGTGCTCGAGCGCGTCGTCCGCGGCGCGCGCATCCTCGTGGCCGGGAGCGGCGCCGGACGCGAAGCGTTCGAGCTCGAACGATTGGGCTACGCCGTCACCGGTGTCGACTTCTCGCCGCGCATGGTCGCGGCGGCGACGGCGGAGGCGGCGCGGCGCGGATCGTCCGCGACGTTCACCGTCGCCGACCTTCGCCACCACGACGAACCCGCGAGCTCGCTCGGCGCGGTCGTCTTCACGTACGACGTCTACAGCTTCGTGCCCGGCATCCGCGATCGTCAGGCTCTCCTGAGGCGCCTTCGCCTTTGGCTTGCGGAAGACGGCGTGGTGTTTCTTTCGGCGCGCCGCACCCAACGCCCGTGGGACCATGCCGTCCTCCTATTCCAGTGGCTTGCCAGGGCCGCGCGCTTTCGCCGCGGCGCGTGGGGCGATTCGCACACGCGTTGGCTCGATGCCTCGGGAAACCTGCGGCGCTCGTTCGTCCACGTCTTCACCGACCGCGGGCTCGACCGCGAGGCGGGCGCCGCGAATCTCCGCCGCATTTCGTGGGAGGCGGGACACGGCCTCTTCGTGCCGCGCGACGGTGCGAACCGCCGGGGGCACGCATGAGCACGAGCTGGAGATCGAAGGGCGGGAGGTCGTATCCGGTGCGGCACGGCACGCCGCCCCCGTTCGAGTTCTTCGCCGAGCCGAGGCCTCCGGCCGGAGCAGAACGATGCGGCCTGACGCTGGGGGCGATCCGCATCGAGATCGAAGGCTTGGACGCCGCGCTCGCCGCCCAGCTGCGCGCCCGCTACGGCCCGTACGCGGATGGCGGCCCATCGCGAGAGGAGGCGGCGCTGCGCATCGGGTTCGCCCGCGAGGCGCGCGATTATTTCATCGAGCCGCCGGGGGCGCCGGAGTTCAACCCCGTCTGGCTCGCGTGCGACGGATTGCGCATCCGGTACCTGGGACACCGGCTCGCCGGTTGGTTCGATACGGGCGAGCGTCGCGGCGAGATCGTGCTCGCCCAAGGCACCTTCGAGCCCGAGCTTCGCGCTCTGGAGAACTACATACGCTGCGCGGTCGCGTGGTGCGCCGTGGAGCGCGGAGGCGCGCTCGTGCACTCCGCGAGCGCCGTGCGAAACGGCAAGGCCTATCTTTTCTACGGCGAGTCGGGAGCGGGGAAGTCGACGCTCTCGGCCGTCAACACGCGCGGGAGGGTGGTCAGTGACGATCTCTCCCTGGTTCTTCCCCGCCTTGGCGGCGGCCTCGATCTCGTCGGAAGCCCGTTCCGGGGGACCTACGAAGAAGGCGAACCGGTCGTGGGCCGCTTCCCCGTGGCCGCGGGGTTCCGCCTCGTGAAATCCGCCCGGGCCGAGGTGCGCCCGGTGCAGCGCACGCTCGCGCTCGGTCAGCTCGTCGGGAATCTGACGTTCGTCGCCGAAGCGTTCCGCGAGCGTCCGGACCTCTTCGCCTCGATCGAGACCGCGTTCGCCGGCGTCCCGCTCTTTCATCTTCACTTCGCGAAGGACGACTCGTATTGGGACGCGATCGACGCGGCGGGGCTCTAAAGAGCCGTAGGGGCTCCACGGTGGCCGAAAGCGGGGCCCAAACAGAGTAAAACATCATGATTCCAATCTTTTTTCATGGGAAGCGGTGTTTTGGTCGCTCCGAAAGGCCCTCTGCGCCGAAAACGGCCTCCTAGGAGGGTCCAGGAAAGGCGATCGCGGTGCCGGCCGGGCACTTAGACGTCTGAAATCGGCGAAAGAATGGCGAAATACCTCACATGGTGGTGCGGAGCGTGTTGCTGACCGTTCGGACGTGCGATTGCACCCGGGCGATCGCGAGCGCCCGTAGCCCACGACCCGATCGATGGGATGCGG
>JAYUCM010000274.1:0-8579 GCA_043740355.1 Acidobacteriota bacterium
GAAGGGGATGCGGGTGTCGAGCCACGTAGGAAGCTCGCGGGCGCGCGAGGGGTCTATGCTCCGACCGACGCCGAAGTAGCCGGCGACGAAGAGGACCAGGATCCCGATCGCGAGGGCGGCGCGCTCCACGACGCGCCGCGTCAGAAGGGGAACTCGTCCCAGAGCAGCTCGCGCTTGCTGACCTTGATCCAGTTCCAGACGACCGGGGTCTTGAAAACCCTCTCCTTGTCGCCTCGCGTGAGCTTCCTCTCGAAATTCTGGAAGTCCATCAAGAAGGTGCGGCCCTCCCAGGTGCGGTACATCACGATGTCGGCCGTCTCGGTGCGGCCCGTGATCCCCGCCTTGAGCAGCCAGGACCACGATCCGACGATCCGGTCCGCGGTGCTCGCGCCAAGTTTCAGCTCGAAGGTCACCGGGGCTCCGGCCAGGTAATACGCCGCCTTGCCGTCCCAGTCGGTCTCGAACGCCTCGGTGCTGCTCAAGCTCTGGTACTGCAGCTTCACCTGGGGGACGCCGTTTCTCGTTCGAATCCACATGCCGAACTGCATGTCGCGATTGACGTACATCCACGTGCCGTCGAACGATCCGGCGTTCGTCGGGTCGGCCATCTGGATCACGACCCGCTCGTTGCCGGTCCCCTTGAGGTCGGTCTTTTCTTCGCCGGCGGGCGCTGCCAGCGCGAACGCGGCTGCGGCGGCTGCGGCGACGAGAGTGCGTAACGGGCGCATCGGCCGGATCCTCCGGGAACCGGGCGAACTATACCGTGCGTTTGCGGCCGGGGCCACGCGTGAGCAGCAGCCGGAGCGCCCGCGCCTCCGCCGGTTCGGCGCGCCCCGACATCGTCTTGAGGTCGATCAGCCGGAGCGACAGCGCACGGTGCGCGGCGGCGGCGGCCGGGTCTTCGGAGGCCAGTGCGCGCAATTGCGCCGCGAGGGTCGCCCCGTCGTTCCGCGCGACGGGTCCGGTCAGCGCCCCGAGGAGGCCCGCGCGCCGTACCTCGCGAAGCGCCCGGTCCGCGAGCGCGGTCAACGCGCGGAGCGCAACGCGGCCGGGCACGCCGCGGCGGACGAGCAGGCCTTGCGCGGCGGCGAGGAGCGCGATCAGATCGTTGGAGGCGAGCGACGCCGCCGCGTGGTAGCTGCTACGACCTTGCGGCGATTGCAGTCCCGAGCCGCGCAACGGGACGAGGCCGACGAGAGCGCTAAGACGCCGCGCGGCCGCCCGCGCCGCCGTCGCACCCTCGATTCGCGCGAAGGCGCCCGCAAGCGGCGCGCCGGCGCCCGCGCCGAGCACGGCGAGCGGATGCAAGACGCCGGTTGCCGCACCGCGCGCGCGAAGCGGCGCCAGAAGCTCCGGCCCGTAGGCGCCGGCGGCGTGAAGGGCGACGACCCCGCGCCACGACGCGCGCATGACGGCGAGAGAGCGGGCGAGCGGCGCGATCGCGCGGTCGGGGACCGCGAGGACGACGATCGCGGCATCCGCGACGGCATCGTCGATCCGCCGCGCGCTGCTCACGCCGCGCGCGCCGCGTGCTGCGGCCGTGGCCGCACCGGGGCGGCGCGATGCGATCGTGACGCGGGCTCCGCCGGAGCGTCCGAGGGCGCGCGCCATCGCGCGCGCGAGGCCGCCCGCGCCCACGATGGCGACGGCGAGCGGCTTCGCGCTCATGCGCCGAGTCCGAGCGCTTCGACGAGCGCCGCGACGTCGTCGGGGAGCTTGGCTGTAAACGACAGCGGCTTCCGGGTGACCGGATGGTCGAAGGCCAGCTTCGCCGCGTGAAGGGCCAAGCGTCGAAACGACGCGAACACGGCACGGCGCTCGGGGTCGCGCAGAGCCTTCCACGGAGCGCCGCCGTAACGGGTATCGCCGATCACCGGGTGACGCCGCGCGGCGAAGTGGACGCGGATCTGGTGGGTACGCCCGGTGACGAGGTCGATCTCCAGAAGCGTCACGCCCGGCAGCGTCCGCTGCGTGCGGTAGATCGTCGTGGCCTCGCGGGATCGCGGCGCGCGCACCGTCATCTTGGTGGGATCGCGACGGCTGCGCCCGATCGCGTCGTCGATCCGTCCGGCCGGCGGCTGCGGGCGCCCCCACACGAGCGCGAGGTAGGTCTTCGCGATCTCGCGACGCGTGAACATCGCCGAAAGCAAGCGGTGGGCTTCATCGGTCTTGGCGATGAGAAGCAGGCCCGAGGTGTCCTTGTCCAGCCGGTGGACGATCCCCGGGCGCTCCGCGCCCGAAGCCGGCGCCAGGGGGACGCCTTGTCCCAAAAGAGCGTGCACGAGGGTGCCGCGCCGGGCGCCGTGTCCCGGGTGGACCACCAGGCCGGCGGGCTTCATCACGACGGCGAGATGCTCGTCCTCGTAAATCAACGCGATCGGGATGTCTTCGCCGACGAGCCTCGAGGGCGGCGCTTCGGGGATCGTGGCTTCGATCGCCATCCCGGGCTTGAGGGCGAGCCCGGGCTTCGCGGCCCGGCGACCGTCGACGGCCACGCGCCCGTCCTCGATGAAGCGCTTCCAGATCGAGCGCGATCTCCCGGGGTACGCTGCTGCAAGGAAGGCGTCGAGCCTCACGCCCGCGGCCTCGTCGGGAACGTCGAAGTGAACGCTCCTTCCGCTCATGCGGGGCGGGGACGGCGGACCCGGTCGCGTATCAGGAAGAAGGCGCCGGCCAGGATCGCGACGACGCTGAAGATCTGCGACGTGGACACCGTGTCGCCGAGCCAGAGGCCCCGGACGTTATCGCCGCGCCAGAATTCGATGATCGCGCGGCCGGCCCCGTAGAGGACGAAGTAGATCCAGAGCACCGTTCCCGGGGGACGGGGTCTGCGGCGCCACGCGATCGTAAGCAGAGCCGCCAACGCGAAGTCGAACGCGCTCTCGATGAGCTGGACCGGCACCAGCGGCGTATGGAGCGGAACGCCGGTCTGCTCGTGCGCCGCCACGCTCGTGAACCCGATCGCGCACCAGGCGTCGCTTTGCACCCCGTAACAGCACCCGGCCATGAAGCACCCCAGCCGCCCGATCCCCTGCGCCAGGGCGACGGGGGCCGCGATCGCGTCGCATAGCACGCCGACCGGCAGCTTCTGTCGGCGCGCGTACAGCCAGAAGACGCCCGCGCCGGCGAGGAGCCCTCCCATGAGCACGCCCGCGCTGCGGACCGTCCCCAGAATCTCGGCGGGGTGCGCGAGGTAGTCGGGGAGGTCCACGAGGATCAACGTCAGCTTGGCGCCGACGAGCCCCGCGAGCAGCGTGTAGAAGGCGAGGTTGAACACGGGCTCTCGCGGGAGATCGAGGCGGCTCGCCCGCGCGACGAACCAAGCCCACGCGGCGAGCGCGCCGGCGGCGAAGATCACCCCGTAGGTCGGGAGGTACAGGTGGGTCGCGCCCAGTCCGGGGATATTCCACGTTCCGAGCTCGATCAGGATCGGATGCATCAGCGCGAGGTCTCCGCGAGGATCTGCCGGACCGCCCGCGAACATCGTCCGCACGCCCCCGGCCACTCGGGGTCAAGTCCTACGTCTTCGGTGTAGTTCCAACAGCGCTGGCACTTCGAGCCGCTCGCGGGAAGAACCATTACCGCCAGGCTCTCCGTCTCGGCGCCGAACGTCACGCCGCTCGTGAGAAAGAGAAAGCGGAGGTCGTCGCCGAACGAGCGGAGGAACGCGAGCGTCTCGCCGGGGCCGGAGATCGCGACCTGCGCCTCGAGGGACGCGCCGATCTTCTTCGCGACGCGCGCCTCTTCGAGGGTCTTCATGACGACCTCGCGGATGGAGCCGAGCCGGTCCCATCGCGACAACAGGTCCGGGTCGGCCGGAAGCGACGACGGCTCGGGGAAGACCTGCGCGTGAACGGAAGAGGCTTCCCATCGCGGCCTTCCCGTCAGCGCCTCGAGCTCCTGCCAGATCTCCTCCGCCGTGAAGCAGAGGATCGGCGCCGCCAGCCGCGCGACCTCGGACGCCATGCGCCAGAGCACCGTCTGCGCGGAGCGGCGTGCAATCGACGCGCGGGGCGAGGTGTACAGCCGGTCCTTGAGGACGTCGAGGTAGAAGGACGACAAAGTCACGGTCATGAACGCGTTGAGCGCGTGGTAGACGAGGTGGTACTGGTGCCCCTCGTAGGCGTAAACGACGCGCGCGCGCAGCGATTCGAGCTGGTGGAGCGCCCAACGGTCGATCTCTTGCAGATCGGCAGTAGAGACGGCGTCGGCCGCCGGATCGAACCCCGCGAGGTTTCCGAGCAGATAGCGAAACGTGTTGCGGATCTTCCGGTAGGTCTCGGCGTTGCGGTCGAGGGTCTCCTGCGAGAGGCGCATGTCCTCGAGGAAGTCGATCATCGAAACCCACAGCCGCAGGATCTCCGCGCCCCGCGCATCGGCGACGTCGATCGGGGAGATCACGTTCCCCAGCGATTTCGACATCTTGCGCCCCTCGCCGTCCATCGTGAAGCCGTGCGTCACGACGCCCTTGTACGGCGCCCGGCCACGATCGTTGACCGCGACGAGCAACGACGAGTGAAACCAGCCGCGGTACTGATCGTGCCCTTCGAGGTAGAGATCGGCGGGCCAGGGGAGATGCGGGTCGCGTCCGAGAACGGCGCTGTGCGAGACGCCGGACTCGAACCAGACGTCGACGATGTGGTCGTGGATCGCAAGGTGATCCCGCTTGCGGCATCGGGGGCAGGCCACGGCGCTCGGAACCAGCCGGTCGAGCCGCTCGCTCGCGCTCGCGTAGGGCCGGTGCGTGCCTCCCTCGACGACGGCTCCGAACCACGCGTCGGAGCCTTCCGCGAGGATGAGCTTGGCGACGTGATCGAAGAATGCGGGCTCGCGCAGGAAGCTGTCGGGATGCTCGGGGAGACAGGCCGTGCAGACGACCGCGGGGATCGGGACGCCCCAGGTCCGCTGGCGCGAGATGCACCAGTCGGGACGGGTCTCGATCATCTGCGCGATGCGCTGCTCTCCGAACGCCGGGATCCACGAGCCCTCGTGGATCGCGGCGACGGCCTTCGCGCGCAGGCCGTTCGCCTCCATCGAGATGAACCACTGGGGCGTGGCGCGGAAGAGCACGGGGTTGTGGCAGCGCCAGCAGTGCGGGTAGCTGTGCGGGTACGGATCGTGCCGGAGCAGCCATCCGCGCGTCGCGAGGTCCTTCACGATCAGATCGTTGGCCTTGAGGACGTGCACGCCCTTCAGCCACTCCGGCCCGACCTTCCCGGGCACGTAGGTGCCGTCGTCCCCGACCGGATTGAAGGGTGGCAAGCCGTACTGATTTCCGACGCGGAAATCGTCGGCGCCGTGCCCGGGCGCCGTGTGCACGCATCCCGTTCCGGCGTCCAGCGTGACGTGGGTTCCGAGGATGAGCACGCCGGGCCCCGAGGCGGTTCCCGTCGCCAGGGGGTAGGGTCGCTCGATCGGAGCCCGATCCCCGATCCAGGAATCGCCCTCGCCGACGAGCTCCTTCCCGGTGAACCTGGCGATGACCTTGGGGGCGCCCCAGCCCAGAAGCGCGGAGACCTGGGCGAGCAGTGCCTCCGCGACGACGAGCGCCTCGCCCTCGACTTCGACCGCTACGTAGATGAGGTCGGGGTGGAGCGCGACGGCGAGATTGGCCGGAAGCGTCCAGGGCGTCGTCGTCCACACGACGACCCAGACTTTCTTCCCAGCCAGCGCGGGGATACGGGCGTCGAGGCCGCCAACCGGCATCTTGACGTACACCGACGGGTCGGTGCGGTCTTCGTATTCGACCTCCGCTTCGGCGAGGGCGGTGCGGCACGAGAAGCACCAGTGCACCGGCTTCTCGCCGTAGTAGACCGACCCGTTGGCGAAGAACACCCCGAGCTGTCTGATGATCTCGGCCTCGAAGGTCCGATCGATCGTGCGGTAGGTCGCGCGGCGGGACGGCGCCTCTGCCGCTTCTTCCTCGGCGTCTCGTGCCCGGTCCCACATCACGCCCAGGCGGCGGAACTCCTCTTTCTGGATCGCGATGAACTTCTCCGCGTGCGCGCGGCACAGGGCGCGCACCTCGAGCGGGCTCATCCCCGCCTTCTTGGCTCCGAGGTCCTTGTCGACGCGGTGCTCTATGGGAAGTCCGTGGCAGTCCCAACCCGGGACGTACGTCGCGTCGAACCCCATCATCGAGCGGGACTTCACGACGAAGTCTTTCAGGATCTTGTTGAGCGCTTGCCCCAGGTGGATGTTGGCGTTGGCGTAGGGCGGTCCGTCGTGAAGGATGAAGGGCGGCCGCCCGTCCCGCGCGGCGCGGATCGCCCCGTAGGTGGCCACGCGGTCCCACCAATCCAGAATGGTCGGCTCCCGCTTGGGGAGGTCGGCCTTCATCGGGAAGTCGGTCTTCGGCAGGTGGAGCGTGCTCTTAAGTTCAATGTTCTGCGACACTTGGCAGCCCTCAGGCAAGCGGGTACTGTAACACACGCGTCATGCGCCACTATCTCGACCACAACGCGACGTCGCCGCTCCGAAGCGAAGCGAGGGCAGCGCTTTTCGCGGCGTGCGATCAGTCCGCGGGGAACGCGTCATCGATTCACGCCGAAGGACGAGCGGCGCGAGCGCTGCTCGAAGCAGGCAGAGCCGATGTCGCCCTGCTCGCCAGCGTTCCCGCAAAGGACGTCGTGTTCACGAGCGGAGGGTCGGAGGCGGTAGCGAGCGCGATCCGCGGCGTGGCCGACCGCGCCGCCCCGCATCGCCGCCGGATCGTCGTGTCGGCGATCGAGCACTCCTCGGTCCTCGACGCAGCGCGCGCGCTGACGAGCGGGGGTTTCGAGGCGGTCGAGGTGCCGTGCGAACGCTCCGGCCGCATCGACAGGGATCGGTTCGCCGCACAGCTCGACGAGCGCACCGCGCTCGCCTGCCTTCAGGCGGCCAACAACGAGACCGGGGTCCTGCAGCCGGTCGCCGAAGTCGGCGCGGCGTGTCGCGCCGCGAAGGTTCCGTTCCTGGTCGACGCCGTCCAGGCGGCGGGGAAGATCCCGATCGATCGCGAAGGTTGGTGCGCCGATCTCCTCGCTCTTTCGTCGCACAAGCTCGGCGGGGCGCAGGGGGCCGGCGCGCTGATCGTGCGCGACGGCTTGGCGATCGCGCCGCTGATCGCGGGCGGCGCGCAGGAAAGGCGCCGCCGCGGTGGCACGGAGGCGATCGCCGCGCTTGCGTCGTTCGGCGCGGCCTGCGCGGCGGCCGCGCGCGATCTCGTCGACGAACCCGCGCGGCTTCTCGCGCTGCGCCTGCGGCTCGAGTCGGCCTTCCGGGCGATGGCCGAAGGCGTTCGCATCCACGGCGAGGACGTCCCGCGCTTGCCTAACACGGTCAACGCGGCTTTCCCCGGCGTCTCCGGCGAGACGCTCGTCATCGCGCTCGACCTCGCGGGGTTTGCCGTTTCGACCGGCTCGGCCTGCGCCTCGGGCGCCGTCACCCCGTCGCACGTCATCCGCGCGATGGGTTACGACGACGAGGAAGCGCGCGGCGCCGTGCGCGTCTCCTTGGGGTGGAGCACCACGGGCGACACGATCGAGCAGTTCCTCGCGGCGCTCCCTCCGCTCCTTGCGCGCGCTACCATGGCCGGCCGATGACGACACCCTTGACCGCGGTTGCGATGAGCGGAGGCGTGGACAGCTCCGTTGCCGCGGCGTTGATCGCCCGCGAAGGGCGGCCGCTCGTCGGATTCTCGATGCAGCTCGTCGACCGGCTGGCGGGGGAGACGGAGCGCTACGGCCGATGCTGCTCGCCCGACGATTTTCGCGACGCGCGCGCCGTCGCCGACCGGCTCGGGTTCCCGCACTACGTCCTGGACATGGAAGACGAGTTCAAGCGGCAGGTCCTGGAGCCGTTCGCCGCCGACTACGCCGCCGGACGCACGCCCTCCCCGTGCCTGCGCTGCAACACCTTCGTCAAGTTCGACGCGCTGTGGGAGCGGGCGGCCGCCGTCGGCGCCAACTCGGTCGCGACCGGGCACTACGCGATCTTGGAGCGCGACGCGCGAAGCGGCCGCACGCGCCTTCGTGCCGCGGCCGACCCCGACAAGGACCAGTCGTACTTCCTCTTCGATCTGTCCGACGAGCAGCGCGCGCGAACGGAGTTCCCGCTAGGCGCCATGACGAAAAGCGACGTGCGCGCGCTCGCGCGCGAGCTCGCGCTTGGCACCGCGGAAAAGCCCGAGTCGATGGACCTCTGCTTCGTGAGCGAAGGGGAGAGCTACCGCGACGTCCTCGCGCGGTCGGGACTGGTGCCGGCGTCGACCTCGGGTGAGATCGTCGACGGGGCCGGGCGGGTGCTCGCCAAGCACGACGGCATCGAACAGTTCACCGTCGGTCAGCGGCGGGGCCTGGGTCTTCAAACGGCGGAGAAGCGCTACGTCATCGGCATCGATGCGCTGCTCTCCCGCGTCGTCGTGGGCAACGAAGCGGACCTCTACCGTGAATCGTGCACCCTCGATCGCGTGCGGTGGATCCCGTTCGAGCGTCCAGGCGGCCCGCAGGCTGCTACCGTGCGGATCCGCTCGAGCCACGCGGGAGCGGGCGCCGTCGTGACCGATCGCGGCGACGGCACGGCGACTGTGAGCTTCGACG
>JAYUCM010000275.1:0-21393 GCA_043740355.1 Acidobacteriota bacterium
AAAAGGGGAGTGTCCCCTTTACCACTAGGAGATGTCAGCGTCGAAAGCTGTCGAGCGACAGCGCGGTCGTCAGCTCGCCGCGCCGCTCGCGCTTCCACCACGCGCCTGGAGCGGCGACGGCCTCTTCCGGAGTCGTGAACGCGTACTCGTACATCACGAGCCGGACGTAACGAGGCGGCTTCGCGAGCAGTGTCGGATCATCGAATAGGCGAACCACGGCAGGGGAGCCCTCGAGCGTCCGTCGCAACAGCGCGACCAGCCACGGTTCGGCTCGACGCGGGTTGAGGGCCGCGAACCACATCTGCCAATCGAGACGCGGTTGGTGCGGGGCGACGAAGCGCGGCCGGCGGTCGACGTCCCCCGGCTTGTAGCGAAACGCGACCTCGTGCCAGCTCACGCCGTCATCGCTCGTCTCGATCGCAATTTCCGGTCGCGAGGTCGTCATCGACCGGAAGAGACCGTAGCCGCTGATGCTGCGAAACGGACTCACGACCGCCAGCATCCCGCGACCGGCGGCGACGTAGGTCGCGCCATAATCCAGCAGCGTGCCGGGGAGTCCGCCGATTCTGCCCGACGGGCGCGTGCGCACCATCTCCTCGACGAGCGTGAGGCTGCTCGCGTACGCCATCGCGGCGATGGCCAGGCCGTACGCCAAGCGACCGGCTCGAAGCGCGCCGGTCCGTCCCGATTCGGCGCGGACGGCGGGATCGCGCCGCAGCCGGGACTGAAGAGGGGCGCGCCAGCGGGCCGGCACCAGGCGGAGCAGGAACGCGTCGTCGAGCCAAGTCACGCACAGGACCGCGGTGAGAAGGTTGAAGAACCCGTAGTTGCCCGTTCCGGCGATCAGGCCCATGAAGCCGATCACCGCGAGAGCGCCCGTGATGCGGAACCGACGCGGCATGAAGAGCAGGAAAGGCGCGCCCAGCTCGATCGCGAACATCACGGCGACGGATGCGCGCTGGAAGCCGTGCGGCAGATGGTGCGCGTAATAGCTCGTCCAGACCGGAAGCGGCTGTGTGACGTAGTGGTGGTCGAGCGCGGTCAATTTCCACCAGGTCGGGTCGAGACAGAGCAGCTTCGTGATTCCCGAAAGGAACATCAGCTTGAACAGCAACGCGCGCACCAGCCACAATCCGGCGCGCGGCACGTGTTCCTGCGCAGATGGAAGGCGTGGCCGCAGCGTCCACCCTGCCAAGAACAACGAGGTGAACGCGGTCTCGAGCAGCAGGATGTCCCACTGGAACGAGAAGAAGGTCTGCCCCACCACGACGAGCGACAGGTAGACCGCCCACAGCAGGAGAAGCACGAGGCCGTCTCCCACTCCCGCCAGGAGAAGCAGCGACAGGAGCGTGCCGCCGGCAGCCAGAGCGTGAAGGAACGCGTCGCTCGTGCCGAGCCAGCAAAGTGTGGGGAGCCGCCACACACCGTTCGCCCCAAGCCCCTGAACCGAGCTCATCAGGTCGGCCGCAGGCAAGATGCCTCGGCTCCCGATCAATCCGTCGAGCTGGACCCCATAGGAAACGAACGCGATCAGGAAGACGACGGCGAGCAGCCGGAGGAACAGCCAGCGCGTCAGCGCGAATGTCGGCGGCGCGAATTCGCTCACGTCCTCCGAATCTTACGTCGCGTCAGGCGGGAAGACGCTGAAACTTCAGCTCCTCGACGTGAAGCTCTCCCGCATCGAGGCGTAGCGTGAACTCGATCGCTGCCGACGGGCAGCAGTCGGCGTCGCCACGGTTCCATGCTTTCCCCGATCCCGACATCGAGCCGAGGTCGATGTCGGGGTTGATCTTGAGGTCGTACCCCTTCGGGAGCCGCGAGCGGATTTCGGCGACGGTGTGGTCGTCGATCGCGTCGATTCGGCCGTCGGTCCACGTGACCAGCTCTCTCCCGCACTCGTGGGTTCCCGTCATGCAGACCTTCGACTCGATGATCGTCGTGTCGCCAATCGTCAGCAGGCGCAGAGGCTCGAGATGGACGTGCGCCTCGTCCTCCTGGACGGCGTATAGCCGACGGACGACGCGACTTCCTGGGATGCCCTCGTAGAGGACCTCGGTCAGCACGCGTAGCGATTCCGTGGATCGGGTGCGACTCGGCCACGACTGGCGGGCGCTGTACAGGGTTTTGCCGTTCCGCTCCGCGAGCACGCGCCAGACCATCTTGCACTCCGGGTGAGCGGGCGTGTCCCAGTTCGGGACGGGCCCCATCGGCGAGACGCACCACTTCTGCGCCTTGTTCAGCGACACGGGCGCGCCGTTCAGAATCTGGCCCCCGGCGAAGGCGCCGGCCCAAGCGAGAATGATGACCATGATGAAGAGGGTGGTCCGTCTGATCATGCGAGGCTCCCGTCGGCCCGGGAGAACCTAGGGGCTAGCGAAGGGGTCTGCCAGCAGGTTCCCATATATAGATGATAGGGGCGGCGGAAATTCAACGTTTTTGCGGGGCGGGTGTTATGTTTCAACGATGAAGGGCTGGATCGTCTACATCCTACGCTGTCGCGATGGCACGCTGTACACGGGAATCGCCGTCGATATCCGAAGGCGCATCGAAGCGCACCGCCGCGGCGCGGCCGCCAAATACACTCGCGGCCGCCGTCCCGTGGCGCTGGTCTACCAGGAGCGCCAGCCGGACCGCTCCACGGCGCAGAAGCGCGAGGCGGCGCTACGGCGGCTGGGACGCGCGGGCAAATCGGCGCTTATCGCTCGACGCTAGCTCAGGGCGCGTAGGCGAGACAACAGTACGAGCCGTTCGCCTGGGCAGAGCAGATGACGTTGAGGTTGTTCGGGTCGCACGGCTGTCCGACCTGACTGGCGGTGCACGTCTTGATTCCGCGCGAGCAGTGATTGCCGCCGCGCGCCGCCTCCGCCTGGAGCGCGCGCATGCCTACCGTCGCAACGAAGATCACGGCGAGCACCGATACCACGCGAAGCTGGGTTCTTTTCTTCATGGTCATTTCTCCTCGACCGAGCAGTGGACGAAGTCGTTTTGGTCATTACGGCCGGAGGAGCCACCGCTCCTCCGGCCTTGATCGGCTCGAACTATCTGTTGATCGCCGGGATGGGACAGGTGCAGAGCGGGCTCGTCGACGAGCTGTTTTGGCACCCCGGCTTGCTGCGGTTCTCGATCTCTTCGAATTCCAGGCTGAGCGGAACGGGAACGTTTTCTTTCATGGTTTCTCCTCGGCCGCGCTCGTTCGTGCGGCGTCGATCGTCGAGCGCCTGCGAGCTTCGGGAGCTGAGCGCGGAACCCTCCATCAATACGCCCGAGTGGGGAGGGCGTCAAGGGCTCGATGGCATATGCTCGGCAGGACAACCCAAGGAGGATCCAAGATGCGATTGATTTCGTGGACTCTGGGAGCGGTCACGCTGCTTCCGCTCGCGGCTCCGGCGTCGGCGTCGCCCTGCCCGGTCAACGTGACCGATGCCGTCCTTCATGCGCACGCGGGCGCCGTCGTCGACGCGTGCAAGCAGGGGACTGAAGATGGGAAACTTCTCTACGAGGTGAAGATCACTCTGAAGGGAGGCAAGCGGGCGGAGGTCGATGTCGACCCCGGGGGGACGATCCTCCTGACGGAAGAATCCGTCGGGCTTGCGGCAGTCCCGCCGGCCGTCATGACGGCGTTCGCGGCCAAGTTTCCGGGCGCCAAGGCGACGAAGGCCGAGAAGCAGACCGCATCGGACGGGAGCGTCACGTACGAACTCGCGTTCGGAGCCGACGCGGCCGAGAAGGAGGCGACGTTCACCGCGGATGGAGCGCCAGTTGCTGAGTCGGACGAAGCGGAGGAGGACAAGGGTCAGGACTGACCCCCTCCCGTGTCGCGATTTTCAGCCGGTCACCCTGCAAGGGCGCGGCGTAGCTCGGACACCTGGGATTCCGACGGGACGCCGAACCAGACCGATTTCACCGCGCCTTTGCCGTCGAGGAGCGCCGCCGCGGGGATGGCCGGGAACTTCGACATCGTCTCGCCCCGCGGCTCGACGGAGCCGAAGACGGGGAACCTGAGATCGGGGATCGGGACCGCCGTGTTCGCGTCGGCGGCGCGCTGGAAATCGGTCTGGATGCCGACGATGTGGACCGTGCTCGGCACGCCGTCCGCGAGAAGGCGATTCCACACGGGAATCGTCTCGCGGCAGGCTCCGCACGTGGACGAAAACACGAGGAGAAGCGTTTTCCCTTGCCCGTCAAACGTCACGGGCGATTTGTTCCCCGCGGCGTCCACCACGTCGAACGCGCCGAGCGTGTCGCCGACCTTCAGCGCGCCGGCCGGCGTCGCTCCGGCCGCGGCCGCGAGCTCGGCCTTGAGACTGCGGTTCTGCCACGCCAGGAGGAGTGTCAGGACGGCCAGCGCCGCACAGGCGACGCCGAGAAAAAGCGTGAAGCGGTCGCGCGGATTCGGGGTCTCACCCATCATGGCAGCGCCGATGATAACGCGATTCACGGAACTCCAGAAGTACGATAAGTTGGCGATCTGCGGTCTGCTCATCGTCTTGACGCTGGTCGCGTTCGGGCCGGTCCTGCGGAACGACTTCACCAACTACGACGACCACACCTACGTGAGCGCCAATCGCCACGTCCAGCGCGGGCTGTCGGTCGAAACCGTGCGCTGGGCCTTCACGACGACCCGCGCAGCGAACTGGCATCCGTTGACGTGGCTGTCCCACACTCTCGACTGGGATCTTTACGGGGCTCATCCGCGCGGCCACCACCTGACGAGCTTGTTGTTGCACACGGCCAACGTCGTCCTCCTCTTCCTGCTTCTCGGCCGGGCGACACGCGCGTGGGTACCCGCGGGCCTGACGGCGGCCCTGTTCGCCGTCCACCCTCTGCACGTCGAATCGGTCGCGTGGATCGCCGAGAGGAAGGACGTCCTATCCACGTTGTTCTGGCTGCTCGCGACGTGGGGATACGTCGATTACACGAAGGCGCCGTCCCGAGGCCGGCTCGCGCTGGTTGCGCTCCTGATGGCGCTGGGGCTTCTCGCCAAGCCGATGCTCGTCACGCTTCCGTTTACGCTCCTGTTGCTCGATCTGTGGCCGCTCGAGCGCGCCGATGTAGGCTGGAAAGCGCTCGTCGTCGAGAAGCTCCCTCTCTTTGCGCTCTCCTCGGCCGCGTGCGCTGCGACGTTCCTCGCGTCTCGGGCCGGAGGCGCCGTCGCCTCCACGGATCGGTTCCCGGCGCCGGTGCGCGTGGCGAACGCGATCTGGTCGTACGCCGGCTACCTCGAAAAGGCGCTCTGGCCGCGCGGACTCGCGGCCTTCTACCCGCACCCCGGACCGTCGCTTCCGGCGTGGAAGGTGGCGCTCGCCGCCCTGATCCTCGCGGCGATCACCTGGCTCGCCGTGCGGCTCCGGCAGTCGCGCCCCTACGTCCTCGCCGGATGGCTGTGGTACGTGGGGACGCTGGTGCCGGTCATCGGCCTCGTGCAGGTCGGCAATCAGGGGATGGCCGACCGCTACACCTATGTTCCGCTGATCGGAATCTTCGTGATCGTCGCGTGGACTGCCGCGGAGTGGGGGCGTCACGCGGCGATCCCCGGCGTCGCCGTCGTGCTCGTGCTCGCCGCGCTGACGCGTGCGCAAGTGGCGGTGTGGCGTGACACGGTGACGCTGTTCGAGCATGCGCTGGCGGTGACCGGACCCAACCCGACGGCGCTCGTCGGTCTGGGCGCCGCGCTCGAGGATCGAGGGAAGACCGCCGAGGCGATGACGCGCTACGACGAGGCGCTGCGCATCGATCCCGGCAATCGCACCGCGGAGAACCGGGTCGCCGGGTTGCTCGCGGCGCAAGGGCGGCTCGACGAGGCCGTCGGTCACTATCTCGAGGCCCTGCGCCGCGATCCGGGCGACGCCGACACGCTGAGCAATCTGGGAATCGCCCTCGGGAAGCAGCGGAAGCTCGACGAGGCGATCGCGCGATTCCAGGCGGCGCTCGACGCGCATCCGGAGGATCCCTCCGCGATCCTCACGAACCTCGGCAATGCGCTTCTGCTCTCCGGTCGAACGGAGGATGCGATCGCACGCTACGAGGAGTCGTTGCGCCTCGATCCCGGCGACCGCGAGACGCTCTCCAACCTGCGCGTGGCACGGCGGCAGTCGGAGAAAGCGAAGGCGGCAACCGAACCGCGCCCGTAGGTGGATCGCGCTACGATATCCGCCATGAGCATCAGGACACTCACCGCCATAGCGTTTCGGGTGTGGATCGCCGACCGAGGCATCGGTCCCGCCCCGCAGAACGGGCATTCCGATCGACTGGCGTTCACCGCGGGCGGCGTCGGCAGGCGCTGGCCCTATCCTGAAGCGAACTCTGAAGTGCCGGACTTCGTCTCGACCTTGCTCTCCGCCGTCCGACGCAACGAACGGTACTGGGTGTATCCGAACCAAGGCCTCTGGTCTCCCGGGCGCGAAACCGAGCCGTCGCCGAAGTCGAGAGTGTGGATCACGACCGCTCGCGCGCTCGGCCTACCGGCCGGGCATCGCGGCGCCGTCGGATTCAACTCGACCGACTGGAACGAACTCTGTTCAATGCTCTTCCTGCAGATCACCCTCGGGCCTCACGTTCGCATCGACGCGAGCGTGATTCCCGAGACCGGACATGCCGTCTTGAGCTTCGAGCATGATCGCGCCGTCTGGGGCGCCTTCAAAGACCAATCGAGTCTCGACGCCGTCGTCGCAGCGATGGATAGCGCCGGGCATCCTCCGCCGATCGAGTGACCGCTCGGTTGCCAACCCCGACAGCGCGCGAATAGACTGCGACGTGGAGCCCGACAGATGGTTCAGTACCTCGAATTGCTACAGCAGGTTCTCGATCACGGCGCGCGCAAGGAGGACCGAACCAACACCGGTACTCTGAGCATTTTTGGTCATCAGCTCCGCTTCGACCTGGCGACCGGATTCCCTCTCGTCACCACAAAGAAGATCCATTTCCACTCGGTGGTTCACGAGCTCCTCTGGTTCTTGGCCGGCGACACCAACGTTCGTTATCTCAATGAAAACGGCGTCAGGATCTGGGATGAATGGGCCGATGAGAACGGCGGCCTGGGCCCGATCTACGGTGCCCAATGGCGCACCTGGCGCGCCGCCGACGGCCGGCAGATCGACCAGATTCGCGACGTGCTGAATTCGATCCGCGAAGACCCGAGCTCCCGACGCCACGTCGTCAGCTCATGGAACGTCGGGGAGCTCTCTCAGATGCGGCTGCCTCCGTGTCACGTTCTCTTTCAGTTTCACGTCGTCGGAGGCCGGCTTTCCTGTCACTTGTACCAGCGCAGCGCCGACGTCTTTCTGGGCGTTCCCTTCAACATCGCGTCCTACGCTCTTCTCACGATGATGGTCGCGCACGTCTGCGACCTCGCCCCCGGCCATTTCGTGCACAGCTTCGGCGACGTCCACCTCTATCTCAATCACGTCGGCCAAGCGCAAACCCAGCTTGCTCGGGAGCCGCGCCGGTTGCCTACGATACGGCTCAATCCTGCGGTGCGGTCGCTCTTCGATTTTCGTTCCAGCGACGTCACGCTCGTCGACTACGATCCGCATCCCGCGATCAAAGCTCCCGTCGCGGTATGACCGAATTCTGGATCATCGCCGCCGTCTCGAACAACAACGTCATCGGCAGCGGGAACGCCCTCCCGTGGCGAATTCCCGAAGATCTCGCGCGGTTCAAGGCCCTGACTCTCGGGAGCACGCTCGTCATGGGCCGGAGGACGTTCGAGTCCATCGGCCGTCCGCTGCCCGGCCGTACCACCATCGTTCTCACCCGCCGGACCGACTTTTCCGCACCCGGCGTGATCGTTGCGCATGATCGGCAAGAGGCGGTCTCGCTGGTGCGAACACCTCCTGCCTTCGTCGCGGGCGGTGCCGACATCTACGGGCTCTTCCTGCCCATGGCGACGAAGCTCTTTCTCACCCGGGTCCACGCCGCCTACGACGGAGACACGTACTTCCCGCCGTTCGACGCCCGCGACTGGAAGCTCGTGTCGGCCGAGCCCGGTGCTTCGGCCAGCTTTGCACCGGCGTTCACGTTCGAAGCGTACGAGCGCCTCGCAGAAGAGGGCTATGCTAAATAGCCGATTGCTGTCATCATCGTTAGCATGCCGAAAGGATCGGTCTTTCCATCCCACGCGGTCAGCCATCTCCTCCGAGACCGGAGGAAGGGGCTCAAGCTCACCGTGGCCGAAGTCACGCGTCGCCTCGCCGCGTCGGGAACGCCGATCCCGCCCTCGACGCTCGTGCGCATCGAGCAGGGAAAGCTCGATCCGGGGGTGCGACGGCTCCACCAATTGCTACGCCTTTACGAGATTCCGGCCGAGCTGGTGGCCGACTTCGTCGACCTCGAGAACATGGCGTCCGAGGAGACGATCGAAGGCGACGTCGAAACGCTCTACGAGAGGGCGACCGCGCTTTGGCGTTCGGGCGACCTTCAGCGAGGCCTCGCCCACTTCTTCGAGCTGCGCCGACGACTGAGCGCCATACCGGGCCGAGAGACTGAGCGCCACAAAGCGACCCTCGGCTTCGCCGTCGCGGCCCGCGACCTTGGCAAGTTCCGACTGGCGAAATCCCTGATCGAGGAGGTGCTGCTCGATCGACCGTCGAGCGAAGTGACGACGAAGGGGTTCGTCCTCGCCGCTTCGGTGTGGGAGGGTCTCGGCTCGCTCGACGTGGCCTTGGCGTTCATTCGCGATGCGGGGGTTCGTGCGGCGTCCGCCGGCCCGGAGCTCGGCGCGTTGGTAGCGCACCAGGAGGCCAAGCTCCTCTTGAAGGCCGGCCGTACCGAAGAGGCAAGCCGTGCGCTCGATCGGGCGCAGAACGAGTATCGCGCGCTCGGCGACACGTACGGCGAAACCCGGGCCGCCGTCCTCAGGGTGAGGATCGTCGAGAGATCGGGAGCTGCCGGCGAGGCGCTCGAAGCGGCCCGTCGGCTCATCTCGTTCGCGGAGCGGCACGGGCACGCGAAACAGGCACTCATCGGACGACTCGAGCTGGGACGCCTCTTGGCCGCCGGCGGCGATCACGAGCGGGGGCTCGAAAATCTCCGCAAGGCCCTGGGTCAGGCGGTTCTCACGGAAGACGCCAATGCTCGGCTGCTCGCGCATCACCATCTGTGGAAGGCGTATTCGGCCGTGGGCGATCGCGCCCGTGCGCAGGTCGAGCTCGACTCCGCACGAGCTCTGGCCCGATTCGTGGACGACATGTCGGAAGAAGCCGGAGAGATTCGGGCCCTCGGGAAGAAAGGAGAACCGTCCGATGCGTAGACGAGTTTGCGCGGTGACGATTTCGTCAGTTCTGTGGCTTGTTGGCTCCGCGCTGGCCGTGACGATCAACCTGGATCCCCCGGACTCTCAGGAGAACAGCGTGTCCGGCGTGATCGAGACCGCCGATACGCCCTGGTCCGGAACGAACTACGACATACGCCACGTCAGTGCCGCAGGCGCCGGCCACCCCCAGGTGATCACGACGCTGACGAACGACAGCCATGACGACTTCGGGGCGCGCCTCGCCATCAGCTCCGTCGACGGCGATTCCTGGGTTGCATGGTGGCGGGACCTCCCGACCGACCAGGTGCTCGTTCGGAAGCGAAACCAGGCCAATGGGACCTGGACCCCCGAGCGTGTTCAAAGCGTTTCGACCGAGGGCAGCCGGCGTCCGTCGGTGGCGTTCGACGGAAGCCACGCCTGGATCGCCTACGAAACGAGCGGTACGGGCGGCGCGACGATCCTCAAGACGAAAGTCATCGACGACGATCCCGCGCCGTTCCTCGCCGCCACCGTGGCGGCGACGACCTCCTACACGGGGACCGTACAGGCACGCATTCAAGCGGAATCGGGCCACCTCTGGCTGAGCTGGGTGGATAGCGACACCGAGGTCGGCTGGTGCCGGCGCGACTCCGGCTCGGGAACCTGGGCCGCCCCCGCATTCGAGTCGTACGCGTCCGATTCGGTGGAAGACGCACGCGGACGCATCCGGTCGAGCATTCTGGCGAACTGAAGGCGACCGTGATGGGCGCTAGCCCGCTCGTGCCGCCGCCCCGCCTCGGAGCTTTGCGACCCACGACGGCGCGTACCGGGTCGTGAAGTCGCAGCTCGCGCATTCGCGCAGAACCGCGGGTACGTCAAGGTGAAGTCGATCGGCAATCGCCGCCAAGACGCGCGGAGAGCGGCGTCCGATCTCTTGCGCCTGCCGTTCCACCGCGTCCAAGAACTCATAGACGACCGGTTTCATGAGCCATGCCGCACAGCGCTCGCGGTGGAAGAGCAGGCTGAGCACGGACACCGTGGGAGGGGAGTCCGGCAGATGTTCCCGCCAATTGACCAGGACCGTCGTGAGCCCGCGATTGGACTCCCAGACCGCGCGCCGCCAACCATCGAGGAGCGGTTCGGCGGCGGCCGCAATGACCGGGCGCCCGGCCGGCGCATCCGCGGCGCTCGCGTCGTTCCAGAACGCCGGCCAGCGTTCGGGTGCAACGCCGCACGGCTCGACCCGCCCTTCCAAGATGTCGTGGAGCCGGTGAACCGTGTCGATCGCTCCGACCTCCAACGGGAAGTAGATTCGAACCGGCGAGGTGCGCGACGCGGACCGAACACGCGCCCACGCGGCGCTGGACCACGGTGCAAACTCGGACGACGTGACCTCTCCCTCGAACCCGTCGGCTATCGCGTCCTGTCTGTTCATGCAAACGGCGACGCGCACCCCGTCGATCGCGATCGCGACCTGCGCGCACTCGGTGAGCTCGTCCGGATGGTCGAGGAGGATTTCTCGGGGCACCACGATCGCGGCGAAGTGGGTGGATTCGAGTGCACGAACCAACTCTCCGGGGGTGAGAGGGCGACTTCGCGGATCACGCTGGACCTCGGGATTGATGACCTTGTGCAGCGAACCCACGCGGACGCGGCTCGACAAGCGCACCGAGGGCGGTGGCTCCTGAGACAGCGGGATGACGGGAGCCGTCCAAACGCTCTCCCAGAATCCGACGCGAAAGATCTCCGCCGGGCCCGCGTCTTCCGTCGGATCGACCCGCTGCGATGGCGGGTCGGGCAGCAGCGCGGAGGGAGAGACTCCCAGCACCGATGCGAGGTGCACGAGGAGCGTCGGGCGAATCAGCTGTGAGCGGCCTCGCTCCATCCGAGAGATCTCGGCCTGACTCGAGCCCACGAGCCTGGCGAGCTGCGCTTGTGAGAACCCGGCTCGGGTTCGTAGCGAGCGAATGGCGTCACCAAGCGCGGCCATCGAGCCTCCAGTCTGCGACGCATCATAATGCCGTTTGGAAAATATCATTCATGCTAAATGGGATACTCGATGCATGCCTGGGCCCCGGGAGCCCGGATCGACCTCGTCGTCCGGTCGGGTCATGAGCCGCAGACGCGACGTAAACCCAGGCCCAGTCTGACGCCCTTGACTTCCATCTCCCCGGACCGAGCTTTTGTCCGAGGGCTTCGGAGTCCCTCGAGGCCGGGGGAATGGACGACGGGTCAGCGCGCGCGAACAGCACGCTCTCGAAGGACGCGCGTCGCCGCGCGCGGGCCCCACGGCTTGCCAAGTTCGTCGCTTGCCTCTGCGCCGCGACATCCCTGACCGGCGCCTCGCCGCCGCCTTCGCGATCCGACGTCTCCGAGTATCAGATCAAAGCGGCGTTCGTTTACAACTTCGCCAAGTTCGTGGAATGGCCGGCCGGCGAAGCGTCGTCCGGCGGCCCGGCCCTGATCATCGGCGTGCTCGGCGAGGACCCGTTCGGGAATACGCTCGACGACACGGTTCGCGGGAAGACCGTCGGCGGGAGAGATCTCGCGGTCCGGAGATTCTCCTCCCTCGGCAAGCTGGAGTCGTGCCAGGTCCTCTTCGTCAGCAGGTCCGTTGCGGACCACTTGCCCGAGATCCTGAGTCGCATTCAGGGGAGCGCGGTCCTGACGATCGGCGAAGGGGAGCGATTCGCGCGTGAGGGCGGCATGGTCGGCCTTGTGACCGAGGACAACAAAGTCCGGTTCGAGATCAACGTGCGCGCCGCGGAAAGCGCCGGGCTCAAGATCAGCTCGAAGCTGCTCGCCCTCGCCCGCATCGTCCACGGCCGCGACGAGGGAACGAACTGACATGCGATGGTTCAAGAATCTTTCGCTCAACGGTAAGTTGACTCTCGTCATCACACTGGCGAGCACGACGACTCTCCTTCTGGCGACGGCGGGCTACGTGGCGTACCAGGTGAGCTCGGTCCGCGCCGGGGCGGTGCGCGACACCGAGACGCTGGCCCAGATCGCGGGAGACAACGCGGCGGCGGCACTGGCCTTCGGCGACGCCCGCGCCGCGGGACAAATCCTCTCGGCGCTCAAGGCCAAGTCGAACATCGTTTCCGCCACGTTCTACACGCGCAGCGGCGAGCCTTTCGCGAGCTATCGTCGTGAAGCCTCGACGGGACGCGACCGCTTGCCGGAGCCCCGTCCCGAGGGCCCGCGCTTCGAGCGTGGACACCTCGTCGCCGTTCGGCCGGTCATCCTGGACGGCGAGTCGATCGGCACCATCTGCATCGACTCCGACCTCGGGGAGACGGCCGTTCTTCTCCGGCGGTACTTGGCCACCGTGGGTGCGCTGTGCGGCCTGTCGGTGGTGTTCGCCTGGCTCCTGTCGCACTGGCTGCGGCGCCTCGTGTCGCGTCCGATCCTGCAGCTCGCCGAGGCCGCACGGGCCGTCTCTCAGGACAAGAACTTCACGCTCCGCGTGCCGGGAAAGGGGACGGACGAGCTCGGCCGTCTCACGGCCGCGTTCAACGAGATGCTCTCCGAGATCGAGACGCGGGACGCGGCGCTTCTTAGGGTCCACGACGATCTGGAAAAGCGGGTCGACGAAAGAACGGCCGAGCTCCGGCGCGAAGTCATCGACCGGCAGCAAGCCCAGGAGGCGCTGCGCGAAAGCGAGACTCAGCTCCGTCAGGCGCAGAAGATGGAGGCTGTCGGCCAGCTCGCCGGCGGCGTGGCCCACGACTTCAACAACATACTGACGGCCATTCTGGGCTATGCACAGCTCATGCTCGGGCGCCTCGATCCCCGCGACCCCCTAAGGCGACACGCCGAGGAGATCCAGAAAGCGGGCACGCGAGCTGCTTCGCTGACGGGACAGCTCTTGGCCTTCAGCCGGAAACAGGTTCTGGCGCCGAAGGTGCTCGAGCTCAATGCGATCGTCGCGAACCTCGAGCAGATGCTGCGCCGACTCATCGGAGAGAACATCGAGTTCCGCTTCGTCCCCGCCGCCGAGATCGGACGCGTTCACGCGGACCCCGGGCAGCTCGAACAGGTGATCATGAACCTCGTCGTCAACTCCCGGGACGCCATCGACGGGAGCGGCAGGATCACCGTCGAGACGGGCAGCGTGCGTATCGACACGCTCTACGCTCAGCGGCACGCCCCGATGGCACCCGGACCGTACGAAATGCTCGTGGTCAGCGATACCGGCCGCGGCATGGACGCGATCACGCGCTCGCGCATCTTCGAGCCGTTCTTCACCACGAAGGACATGGGCACCGGTCTCGGCCTGGCCACGGTCTACGGAATCGTCAAGCAGAGCGGCGGCTTCGTCTGGGTCTACAGCGAGCCGGGAATCGGAACGTCGTTCAAGGTCTACCTTCCCCGCGTCGAACGCGCAGCGGACGTGCCGGACGCCCCGGCCGCCTCCGAGCCGCTCCGGGGCTTGGAGACCGTGCTCCTCGTCGAGGACGACGACGACGTGCGCGGTCTCGCCGTGGATGTTCTCGAGCTCAACGGCTACACGGTTCTCGAGGCCCCGCACGGCGGAGAGGCGCTGCTGCTGTGCGAGCGCCACGCGGGAACGATCGATCTCATGGTCAGCGACGTGATCATGCCCCACTTGAACGGCCCGCAGCTCCTCGAGCGAGTCCGGCCGCTCCGCCCCGAGATGAAGGTTCTGTTCATGTCCGGATACACCGCGGGAGTCATCGAGGACCAGGGATCCCTACCTCCGGGCACGAGCTTCATCCAGAAGCCGTTCATGCCCGACGACTTCAGGAGAAAGGTCCGTGAGGCGCTTGACGGTCCGGTTCCCGCACCGGCGGCAGCGCCGGGCGAACGGGAGAAGCCATCATGAAACTCGGTTTCCTGCTTCCGCTTGCGTTCACGATCGCGGCGACCGCGGCGGTCGCGGGCGACCTCACCGACCTCAGCCTCGAGGACTTGATGAAGGTCGAGATTCCCAGGGTTCACTCGGCCTCGCAATTCGACCAAAAGGTGACCGACGCGCCGGCGGCCGTCAGCATCGTGACCGCCGAGGACATCGAACGCTACGGATACCGCACGCTCGGCGAGATCCTGCGGAGCGTTCGCGGCTTCTACACGTCCTATGATCGCAACTACACCTACCTCGGCGTCCGCGGTTTCAGCCGGCCGGGCGACTACAACTCGCGAATCCTGCTCCTGTTGGACGGCCACAAGCTCAACGACGTCGTCTACAACTCGGCGCTCATCGGGACGGAAAGCGTCGTGGACGTGGCTCTCATCGACCGCGTCGAGGTCGTGCGGGGGCCGAGCTCGTCGCTGTACGGAACGGGGGCGTTCTTCGCCGTCGTCAGCGTCATCACGAAGCGTGCCGCCGACGTCGCCGGCCCGCGGCTCTCCGCCCAGGCGGCGAGTTGGGGCACGATCGCGGGCAGCGTTGCGTATGGATGGTCGCGCGCCGGCCGCGCGGATCTCCTCGTTTTCGGAACGGCCTACGACAGCGACGGTCAACGTCTCTACTATCCGGAGTTCAACGACCCCGCTACCAACGGCGGCATCGCGGCCCACAGCGACGCGGATCGCTATCAGCGGCTGTTCGCGAAAGCTTCGTTCGGCGACTTCACGCTGGAGGCCGCGCACTCGTCGAGAACGAAAGTCATACCGACCGCGTCGTTCGGCACGGTCTTCAACGATCCCCGGAACAGGACCACCGACCGGTTGGATTTTCTCGATCTGAGCTATGAACACGCGATCGACGATCGCTCCCGGATCGGCGCCCGCCTCTCCCTCGACTGGTACAACTACGCGGGGACCTACGTGTACGACTTCCCGCCGATCGTTCTCAATCGGGACAGAGCCTGGGGATACTCGTGGGCGACCGAGGTCAACTATTCCACGACGGCGTTCGCCAAGCACGTCCTCGTCGTCGGGGCCGACCTCCGTTTCCCCTATCGGCAGGACCAGGCGAACTTCGACGAGGCGCCGTTCACCACCTATCTCTCGGCGAATCATCACAGCCGGACGTACGCCGCCTACGCCCAGGACGAGTTCACACCGTTCAAGGTGTTGACGATCAACTACGGTTTGCGATTCGATCATTACGAGACGTTCGGAGGCACGCTGAACCCCAGGGCCGCCGTCATCTACAAGCCGCGCGAGAACATGGCGATCAAGTTCCTGTATGGCCGCGCGTTCCGCGCTCCGAGCGCGTACGAGCTCTACTATTCGGACGGCTTCTCCACGAAGCCGAGCACCGGCCTCGGTCCCGAGACGATCGAAACCTACGAAGGGGTGTTCGAGCACTACAGCGGTCACGGGCTGCGCGTCTCCGGGTCGGCGTTCTTCTACAAGATCAACGATCTGATAAGCCTACAGACGGATCCGTCGGACGACCTCCTGGTCTTTCGCAACGTCGAAGAGGTCAAATCGATCGGCGTTGGGCTCGAAGTCGCCAAGGCGTGGGCGCGCGGGCCCGAGGCGCGGCTGAGCTACGCGCTTCAACGCAGTGAGGACGTGGCCGTGGACCGTGCGCTCACGAATTCGCCGTATCACCTCGCCAAGCTCAACGTGTCCTCCCCGCTGATCCGCGACCGGCTCTTCGCGGGGGTCGAGCTTCAGTACACCTCCAGCCGCAAGACGCTGGCGGGCAACGAGGCGCACGGCTTCGCGTTGGCAAATCTGACGCTGTTCACGCGTCATCTCGTGAAAGGGTTCGATCTTTCCGCGAGCGTCTACAACCTCCTCGACGCCAAGTACGGCGATCCGGGATCCGAGGAGCACGCGCAGGACGTCATCGAGCAGGACGGCCGGAACTGGCGGTTGGCGCTCACCTATCGATTCTGACCGCTATACTCCGAGCGCCATGGCGCTCACCCCCCGAACACGTACGGGTCCCCACACGATCGCCGCGCGCTCGCGTCCACGCTTTGTCGCGGCCGCAGTTGTGGCGATGCTCCTCGCGGTCCGCCCCGCTCTCCCCGAAAAAGACAAAGGCAGGCCGCCGACGACCTACGCGCTCCTGATCAACGGCGGCGGGTCGCCCAGGATGAACTACCTGAGCCACCTCCACCACCTGCAGGACATGGCGGCGGAGTTGCGGAGCCGCGGGATACCGCCCGAGCGGATCGACGTCTTCTCGGCGGATGGAGAGGATACGAAGGCCGACCTGGCCGCCCGCGAGCCGGAAGACGAGAATCAATGGCTCATCGAGGGGACGCAGGCGGGTTCCTCGTTGACCCAGCCGGATCTCACGAACACCACGTGGGCAGGGGTCAAGATCAGGCCCGCTCGCATGCGCGAGCTGCGGCAGTGGTTCGAGCACATGAGCGTAGAGCTGCACCCGGGCGACACGTTGTTCGTGTTCGTGACCGATCACGGAAACAGGGACGTCGACGACGCGGAGAACGGAACCATCAGTCTCTGGAACGAGTCGCTCTCGTTGTTGGAATTCCGCGCGCTACTGGCGCATCTGCAATCCGGCGTCCGGGTCGTCAACATCATGAGCCAGTGTTTTTCGGGAGCGTTTTCGGACGCGATGACGCCGCTGAATTCTGCGTTGCCGAGCGGGGATGTTTGCGGGTTCTATTCGACCCCACGCGACCGGCCTGCGTACGGGTGCTACCCCGAAGGACGCGACCGCGACAGGATGGGGCACGGGTTCCGATTCATCGAAGCCATGGGGCGCCACGGCGCGCTCGACGACGCGCATGACGCGGTGCTGCTCCTCGACACCAGCCCGGACGTGCCGATCAGAACCTCGGATTTGTATCTCGAGCGCATTCTCTCCCTGGAGGCCGCATCGAGCGGCAAGCCGCTCGACGATCTCGTCGACGAGAAGCTCGCTCTCGCCTGGAAGAATCGCGGGCACTGGGAGCCGCAGATTCGGCTTATGGACCGGATAGGGGAGGTCTACGGATTCCCGAGCCCGCGCACGCTCGCCGAGCTGAAGCCGAGGCTCACGTCCCTCCAGTCGCTCTCACGGGAGCTCGACACCTACGAGGATCGCTGGAAGCTCGTCCTCGACGAGCTTCGAAAGGAGAACCTGGACAAGCTCCTCGAGCACGACCCCACGTGGAAGCCCCGTCTCGAGACCACGGCGCTCGAAGCACTGGATCGAGACGCGAAGAAGACCTTGCTGACGAGCCTCCTCGCGGCGCTCCAGGAATTCACCGCCGGGCGCCCGGATGTCCGCGCTCGCATGGACGAGATGCGTGCGACGTACGACGACGCAAGAAAGGCCAGATACGTCGTGGACGTCCGTCTGGCAGCGATCCTCAGGATGCGGGCGCTTCTCGTGCGCGTCGCGGGGCTCCGGTTCCTCGAGCACGGAGAATCAGCGGACGCGAAAGCCGGTGTCGAACACCGGGTCGAATGGCAGCAGGCGCTCGACGGCCTCACGCGTTGTGAGGGGACGGTCGCCGGGTCGTTCGACGCCTCTCACGAGACCGTGGTCTTGCGCGAGGCCCCCGATCCGCTGCCTCCTCTTGCGGGAGACCTCGCCGCGGTGCAGCGCGCGCTTCCGTCGTGGATGGGCATTCGCTTCGGCCCGTTGGCGGAATCGCAGCGCGCGCGATTCGACGCCGAGCGAGGCGCGGTCTTCGTGCAACAGATTTTCAAGGACGGGCCGGCCAGCGTCGCCGGCATCAAGGTGGGAGACATTCTCGTCGGTCCCCCCGGCCGGCATTTCGCCGAGCCGAATCAGATTCGCGAGTGGACGATGACATCCCCGCGCGGCACGCCGTTGGCACTCGACATCCTGAGGGACGGCAGGCCCGCAGCGGTCACCGTGACGCTCGCCCCCTATCCAACCGAGATGCCGGCCCTCCCACCGCCGCCGAAAGAGGGAGACCAAGCACCGAAGCTCGGCTCGCTGCGCGTGGTGCGCCCCGAGAGCGGCGAGATGGCGGAGCTCGACGGCGTCCGGCACATGCTCTTCTTCTGGGCCACCTGGTGCGCGCCGTGCAAGGCGTCGATCCCGGATCTTCTCGTCTGGAGCGCGAAGACGGGCGTCCCCGTCCTCGCGGTCAGCGACGAGGACGAGGACACGATCCGGAAATTCCTGAAGACGTGGACGAAACCGTTCCCCGATCGCGTCGTCAGCGACGAGGTTCGCCAGGCCCACCTCGGCTTTGCGGTGAGCGGTACGCCCACGTTCGTTCTCGTGGACGCGGGCGGGAAGATCGAATGGCGGCACACGGGGTTCTCGGCCAAGGAAGGCCTGGCGATTCCTTAGGGGTCAGGTCTCCCATTGAGTCATTCGCGTCCCGCGAATGACTCAATGGGAGACCTGACCCCAATCCTCCTGACCCCCTACTTCAGACCGGTGACCCGGAAGAGATCCGATTGGCCGACCGAGTACGTCATGGCGTAGGCCGATCCGTCAGGCGTGATGGTGAACCAACGTCCCATGACGGAGCCCGGAACGCGCGCGATCTGGTGCACCAGGGTTCGCCGCCCGGTCGCATCGAGTCGAAAGATCTGCTGATCGCCGGACTCCAATTTGCGCCGCACGAACAAACTGCCGGGCTCCGCCGCCCATCGCTCGACGAGATCCTCCACCTCGATCCCGGGAATCGGCCGAGACGCGCCGCCGTCCGTTGGGTAGAGCTTGCCATCGGTCGCCGCCACAAGCTTTCCGTCGGGTGAAGGTGGCCCAGTCACCCCTTCCGGCGTGATGGGTTTGGGCGCGCCTCCCGACAGGGGCTGAAGGTAGAGCCGCGGGTGATGATCGGGTTCGAATCCGGAGAAGATGATGTGCGCGCCGTCGGCGGTGAACCAACTGAAGCCGTGGGCCAGCGCGTCGTTGGTCACTTGCTTCGCCTCACCGGCGCCCGTGGGAAGCAGCACGAGCTGGGCCGGCGCGGGGTTGAGCCGCACCGTCAGCACCCATTTGCCGTCGGGCGAGATCGCCATCGCGAGCCCCGACCCCAGTCGCACCGCCGGCGATCCGTCCATGCTCCGCAAGTACACCGAGTACTCCGGACCGCCGCCGTCTCCTTCCTCCGTGAAGACGAGCGTCCTCCCATCGTCGGAGATTCTCGGAACGGTGGACCAGTCGAGCCAGGAGAGGTCTCGGTTCTTCGTGTCGTCGCGAGCACGGCCGATCAGGCCGAACCGGGAGTCCTCGCCCCAGAGGAGCGCGCTACCGTCCGCGCCGATGTCGCCCAATTGCAGGCTGCCCGGCGCGCGCGTCACCGTGCGAACTGCTCCCGCCGTCGTAGCCGCAAGCAGCGCCCGCGCGCTTCCCTTGTCCGCGCCGGTGAACCAGACCTCGCGGCCGTGGTCCGCCCACGCGACGCCTTGAAGCGACGAATACTCGCCGGCCAGCGTGCGCTTGTTTCCCGCGCGGTCGATGACGGCGATCGAGCCGCGATCGTCACCCAGGATCGGGTGGTCGCCAAACGCCACCGACGAGCCGTCGGGCGAGACGCGCACGTCGCTGATGTACCCGCCCGTCTCGTAGACCGTCTTGCCCGCGGGGAACTCGAGGCGATAGCGGCCGTCAATGTAACGCGCGGCCGCGAATCCGGACCCGTCCGGCAGCCAGTCGGCGTCCTGGACGTCCTCGAGCACCGCCCGCGCGGCGCCGCCGGATAGCGAAGCGCGCGCCAGAGTGCCGACCCGAGCGTAGCCCGCCACGATCCGCAAGTTCATGATGAGGGCCAGCTCGCCCGAGGCGGAGATCGACGCGATGTTCGCGTTGGGAAACGCCAGCGTCAGCGAGTCGGGACTCTCCTCGCGCGTCGAGTACAACCGGAGCGGCTCGCCTTCCCACGTGGCCGCATACACGATCGTCTTGCCGTCGGGCGCGTATCGTGCCGACGTAATCGGCCCGCGCCGGAACGTGAGACGGTGATAGTCGAGTGCCTGGGTCACGGCCGGTCCAGCCGAGCGTAGGCCTGCGAAGAACGCTATCGCGGCGACCGCGGCGCAGCCTGCGGCGACGAGCATGGGCTTGAGGCGCCGCCGCGAAGACGGACGCGCGGCGACCGCCACTGATGCTGCGCTCTGTCCCGACGTCCCCGACCCCGAGAGCGTCTCGAGTGCCAGGCCGAGGTCGTGCGCCGAGTGGAATCGCTCGTCCGCGTTCTTCTCGAGGCAGCGGCGGACGATGCGATCGAGCGCGGCCGGTACGTTCGCGCCGGCTGCCGCGAATTCCGGGGGATCCTCCTTGAGGATCGCGTTCATGGTCTCGACGTTCGAGTCGCCGCGGAACGCTCGCAGCCCCGAGAGCATCTCGTAGAGCACGACGCCGAACGAGAAAATGTCGGTGCGATGGTCGACCGGGAGCCCGCGCACCTGCTCCGGCGACATGTAGCCGACGGTGCCCATCACGGTTCCAGGCGACGTGCCGGTCGCGTGCTGCGTGGGAGCCACGCTTCCGGCGGCGACCGGTCCGGTGGCTGCTTTGGCCAGGCCGAAATCGAGAATCTTCACGCGGCCGTCCTGCGTGATGAAGATGTTCTCCGGCTTCAGGTCGCGATGGACGACGCCCTTCTGGTGTGCGGCGGCGATCCCGTGAACGATTTGCAAAGCGTACTCGATGGCCTTGCGGGTGGGCAGCGCCTGACCGGAAAGCTTCGCGCGCATCGTCTCGCCTTCGAGCAGCTCGGTGACGGCGTAGGCCACGTTCGCGGCCACGCCGAAATCGTGGATCGCGAGGATGTTCGGGTGCGAAAGTGCCGCGACTGCCTGGGCCTCGCGCTCGAACCGTGCGAGCGCCGCCGCGTCCAGCGCCAGGTGCTCCGGCAACACCTTGATCGCGACGTCGCGATTCAACTTCGCATCGCGGGCTCGGTAGACCTCGCCCATCCCGCCGGCGCCGATCGGCGCGACGATTTCGTACGACCCGAGCCGTGTTCCGGAGGTGAGCGACATGGGAGAGCGAAATCATATACGAGCGCGACAGCGATCCTCGCGGTCTGAGCTACATTGTTGCGATGTCGCTCGCTCCCGGCACCCGCCTCGGCCCCTACGAAATTGTCGCGCCCCTTGGCTCCGGGGGCATGGGCGAGGTCTATCGAGCGCGAGACGCCAAGCTCAATCGCGACGTCGCGATCAAGGTGCTGCCTGCCGCCGTCGGGCAGGACGCGGAGCGGCTTTCCCGCTTCAGGCGCGAAGCTCAGACGCTGGCGTCGCTCAACCATCCGAACATCGCGGCGATCTACGGTCTCGACGAAGCGGACGGC
>JAYUCM010000276.1:0-8508 GCA_043740355.1 Acidobacteriota bacterium
GAGCCGCAGCCGCCCGCTGCGGCCTTCTTTCCGCCTTCGGGCTTCGTCCCGTTCGCCTTGCCGGGCTTCGTCGTCGAGTCCGTCGCCGGGGAAGCCGGCGACGACGAAGGCGGTGACGAGGACGACGGCGACGAGGACGACGGCGACGACGATTTGCCGTGGCCACCGTACCCCTCGTTGTACCAACCGCCTCCCTTGAGCTGGAAGGCCGATCGCGAGATGAGCTTCTCCAGGGCGCCGGAACACTCCGTGCACTTCTTCAACGGCTTGTCGTTGAATTTCTGGATCACGTCCAGCGTATGGCCGCAGGACGTGCAACGGTATTCGTAAATCGGCATGCGGTCGCCTCCGGACGCAACAACGCGGAGGATTCTGGAATCGCCGGGGGGCCCTGTCAAGAAAGCCCGCCAACTAACGACCACGGCTCCGCGTGCTGGCGCCCGACCCGAAGTGACCCGCGAGCGCGGCGGCCAGCCCCTTCGCGAGCCGGTCCCGATCCGCGGCGCGGCCTAAAAGGGCCGCATCGTCGGGGTTGTTGAGGTTGACCATCTCCACGAGGACTTTCGTGGGGACGACGTTTCCGCGAAGAACCGCGGGGAGCCAAACCTGACGGCCTCGGATGACGCGCTCCCGTATCGGTTGGTAGGGCTGCACCGGAAGATCGACCTTCTTCAGCGCTTTGACGATCGCCGCCGCGAACTTCCGGGAGACCGCCTCCGAGCGAAGTCGATCACGAGAGGAAAAGCTCACGCGCGGCTGCTCGCGCACCTCCTTGAAGCGAAGGTAGGCCGACGAGGTGTAGCCCATCGTACCGGTGCGAAAGGTCGCCCCCGGCACATAGACCATCGCCCCGCGGAGCGACGGATGGCGCGCGTCCGCGTGGAGGGACAAGAAGACGATCTTGTCGGGATCGACCCCGGTCTTGACCAGCCGCCGATAGACGGAGTTGGCAAGGTACCAGCGCAGGTTCACGGCGACCGCCGTCTCGCCTCCCTCTTCGGCGAGAAACGGCGGTGTCGTCAAGACCGAACGCTTGCGGTTCGACTCCAACACGTCCCCACGCGAAGGGACCGACTCCTTCCCGGGATCGTCCAGGGTCAAGAAGACTTTGGCGCCGGTATGCGATTCGAGCTCGCGGCGGAGGCGGCTGGCGACGTCGAACACGTAGTCGTGCTCCCGCACGGAGTGATTCATGGTGCCGGGGTCCATCCCGCCGTGGCCGGGATCGAGGATGACGAAGACTCCTCGGAGTCCTCGAGTGGCCTCGGTGGGCGGGCGCGCGTTCAGCTCGCGCTCCATCGCCGCTTTCGCCTTCTCGATGTTCTTCCGCCGCGAGTCGGACACGGGAAGGAACTCCGGCTCCAGGACGTCGAGCGGGATCTTGATGAGCCAGCCGGCCGGAATGTCCGTGAGATCGCGGACGCCGCTCCTCGTGGCGATCGATCGCGCCAGCGTCTCGACGTCTTCCGGAGTCGTGCGCCCGGTGTAACGGAGCACGACCGCGGAGTAGAGGGCTTCGCGGGGCTTGAGCCGATAGCCGGCGTAGCTGCCCCGCGCGTCGCTTCCGTACGCGAGGGTCCCGTCGTCGGAGGTCGGACCGGGCCTGAGCGCGGGGTCGAGGAGGTTGGCCGGGATACGCACGATCTGACCCTGCTCGAGCTCGGGCGAGGCCAATCCGTTGACGCGCAGCAGATCGACGAAGCGAGCGCCGTCCCCGGTGAACCACGCCGCGACCTGCCAGAGCCCTTCGTCATAGATCGGAAGAGGGCTCCTGCGGGCGACGTGAAGCCAATCGCCGCCGTCGGCCCGATCCTCGGGGAACACGCTTCGCAGGACGAGCACGCGGGTGTCCGTGCCCAGGAGCGCCAACGCGATGCCGTAGAACCCGTCCTCCGTTCGCACGCTCGGATCGGCGAGCGCCGCCGCGAGCAGGTCGCTGTGAACCGGCGATGGGGCGATGCGACGCGCGAGGGATTGCAGGTCCTCGCCGGGCCAGGGCTTGATCTCGAGACGCAGATCGCGTCCGCCGGTCAGGCGGACGCGTAGCTCGCGGCCGAGGACGAGGACGTCGCTCGTCGACGGCGGGGCGACGCCGCCCCACGCGACGAGCGCAACAAGAGCCACGCCGCAGGCGCGGGCGATGCCGAGGCTAGAACTCAGGGGTCACCTGGAATCGATAGCCGGCCGGCGGGGTCCCGGTCGTGGCCGTGAGGCGCGACGTGGCGCGCCTCGAGGCGACGATGCGTTCGCTGCGGCTGACGAGTGTCGTCCCGCCGGCTCCGGGAAGCGCCCCGCTGATCTCGGCGTCGATCGTCACGAGATCTCCGGAAACTGCGATGGGAAGGAGCGCCAGGTGGACGTTCTCCAATCCTGCGTCCTGCCCCTGGCGGAAACTGTACTCCACCGACTGCCCGACGAAAGTGTGGAGCTCGTCGGTCTCTAAGGGAACGATTCGCTCGCCGTCGACGCGCTCGACGGCGATGAGAAACCCCACGGGGGCGCCCAACGTCACGAGTGGGCGCACGACGACCCGTTCCGCCTTCTCCCCCTGGAGCGTCAGGACGATCCGCCGCTCGGCGTCACCGAAAATCTCGAAGAGACCGGACCCTTCTTCGGCGAGCCGGATCTCCCGCGATGCGGCGACGGGCTTGGACCCGGACAGCGTGGCGCTGGATGTGCAGAACAGGATTGCCTCGCCGCCGGTGCTGAACGATGTCAAGCGGGCGTCCAAGTGGACGGCGACCGACGCGCCGTCGGCGCGCCACGGGACGACGAAGTCGACCGCCGCAGGCTGGGACGGGCCGGTTTCGGCCTCTCGTGTGATCCCCGCCGACTTCGACTGACCGTTCTCCACGGTCAGCGCCTCGATGCGCAGAAGGACGTGGGTCTCCACGACGACCGGGGGGGTCGCGTGCCCCGAGGGAATCCAGGGAAGCGCGAGCGCCAGCGCGCGCAGGGCACGGGATGGGTTCACGCCGCGTATCTTATAGATAGAGACGCGGTTGACAACTTTCGAGCCCCAATCCTAGACTCACAGGGCCGTCGCGCCCTCGAGGGGGGCCGGCAGATCCGAGAGGCGCCATGGTCTCGATCCGCTCGGCCGTCGCAACCCTGCTTCTCGTCGCAGCATCACCCGCGGTTTGCATACCGCCGGCCGCCGCCACACCCATCGTGGCGACGACGCTTTCGGGAAGCGTGAGGGATGACGTTGGCCGAGTGCTCGAAGGGGCCGAGATCTTGATTCTCGCCCCCGAGGGGGTTGGGGACGGCGTCCTCTCGCGCGCCGTGTCCGATGCCGGCGGACGCTTCGTCGTCGGGGCGATCACCCCTGGCGTGTATCGAGTCGCGGCCGTCAAGTTCGGGTACACCGTTGCGCTCGGTCGCGTCAACACGCTGCTGCGCTCGTCGGTCGAGTTGGTTCTCCGCCCCGTGCCCAGGGACGGCCAACCCGGAGCCGAGAAGGTGTTGGACGATCTGTCGTGGACTCTGCGCGTTCCTCCGAAGAGCATCCTTCGCGGTTTGGACGCGCGGGACCTCCTCGCGTTCCGCGACACGGGCGGCGCCCGAGGGTTCGCGGCCCGCATCGAGGAATCGGTTCGCGGCGAGGTCGATCACATGGTCGCGGTCGGCTCGTGGCGCCCGGGGGCGTCCGGCCCTTCGTCGAGCCTCGAGGGGAACGAGACGCGCATGCGGTTCGCCGGGGCCCTCGGCGAGCGGGGGGCGATTCAAGTTCACGGGCGCCGCGGAAGCTTCGATTCGTCGTCGCCGCGGTCGTCGTCGGCCAGCGTCAGTCGAGGAACCTCCGACGTCGACCTCGATCTGTCCTACGACACCAGCGCGGACGACAGTCTGGCGATGCGAGCGTTCTATTCGGCCGGCGACCTTCAGCTGACCGATCGCCTGGGCGTCGCGGGTCCGGCGACCCGTCAGGGGCAGCGCTCCTGGGGGTACGACGCCAAGTGGCGCAAACAGGTCGACGCTTCCTCGCACGTCGCGCTGCGTGTGGGATACCACGACGCGAATCTCGACCTGGGCCAGGGGACGGCGGCCGGTTGGGGCCCCGCCCAAGGGGACGCGTCGAACTGGGCGATCGGCGCCGAAGGATCCTACGAGAACCTCCTGGGGGATGGGCATCTCGTGCGCCTCGGCCTCCGCGCGCAGCGGCTGAGTCTATCGGTTCCCACGGCTCGGCTCGGACGCTCGACCGGGGCGTTCGCACTCGACGGAGCGACCGGCTGGAGCCTCCTCGTCGATTCCGAGGACCAGTGGACCGTGGCGGGCCCCGTCGCCGTGACCTACGGCGTTGCGGTGCACCAGGGATTCGACGCGTCCCAGACGACGGCGTTGGTGCCGCGTGTCGGCGGGTCGTGGACCGGCGGAAGGCTGGAAGCGCGAGCCGAAGTCTCGTATCTCGCGACGTCCCGCGCGACGGCGGGGCCGTTCGCGACCCCGGGCGACGATCACCGGTCGCGGTACGGATACGACGTCGAGTTGAAGACGCGTCTCGATCCCACGCTGACGCTTCGCGGGTCCGCGACCTACCTGCCGTCGCGCGCGAACGTATGGCGTGGTCAGGACGTTGCGCAAGACCTGGAGGCGCTGTACGTCACCGACGGATTCGCCTCGGATCGGTTCGTTGCCCTCGATCTGGAGCGCGTCGCGCCGTCGGCCACGGTGTCCTTCCGCGTTGCGCGCGGCCGTGCCGAAGGGGCTCTTGCGCCGGCGCTCGACGACGTCCCGGTCGTGCTTCTGTCCGATCGCGCGTTGGGCTACGACGCGGCACGCCTCGGCGTGAGCGCCCCGCGCGCGGGATCGGCGGTCTCGCTCGAGTATCGGGCGATCCGCGAGCATGCCGCGGACGCCGGCGTGCTCGAGACGGAAGCGCTCAGGACCGTCGCGTTGGAATTTGCCCAGCAGCTGGTGCGATTTGCAGGAGGCCGCGCGTCCTGTCGCCTCCTCGTGACCGCGCGAAGCGCACTGGGGCACGGGCCGATCGCTTCCGAGGCCGATCCTACCGTCGCGCGGCGCTTCGTCGCCGAGCACAAGAGAATCGGCGCGGGACTGTCCCTGGCCTTCTGAAAGGCGGAACGAGGCGAGGAGTCGGAGCGTGAATCCGCGAGCGCGCCGCATGCGATTTGCCGCCGTCGGGGCGGCGGCGATCCTCCTCGCGGGGTTCACGGTCCTCTCGTTCGGCCGCCGGATTTCCCAGCGCGAGCCGTGGACCGGGCTCGCGTGGATGAAGGCGCCCGCGGGCGTCACCGTCCTCGACGTCGAGCCTCGCAGTCCCGCTTCAGACGCCGGCATCCGTCCGGGCGACGTGCTCTTGCAGCTCGACGGCACGAATGTCCAGGGTGTGCTCCGCGCGGCCGACGCGCCGTGGCGCGTCCCGGCCGGGACGGCGATCGCGCTCGTCCTGCAGCGGGGGAACGCGGTCATCGACAGGTCGCTGGTCGTTGCGAGGCGCCACGTCGCCCCCCCGCTTTACGGCTATCTCGCGCTGATCGGCGTCGCCTGCTTCGCGTCGGGGCTCCTCATCCTCCTGAACTGGCCGAGCGTTCGAGGGGCCCGCGTCTACGGCGCCCTGGGCATGGCGCTTTTCGCGCAGCTCGTGTTGAGCCAGACCGGTGCGGGGGACGCCTTCGACTGGGCGGTGCACTGGGCCGACGTGATAGCCGGCGCGCTGGTCCCGCCGCTGCTCGTGCATGTCGCCTGGACGCTCGCCCGCGGGGAGGTGGCGGGGCGACGGACCGTCCTCGCCGCGGTGTACTCCGGCGCCGCCATCTTGGTCGCCGGGGACGTCTGGATGGTGGGCCTCGGCGGATGTTATCGCTTCGACGATCCCATCCGGGCCGCCGGCTGGCACGACCGCCTGGAGCTGTGGTTCCTTGCGGCCGCTGTCGGTACGAGCGCCCTCGCGCTGGCGCGGGCGTACGCCCGAACGACGTCGAGGCTCCACCGCAGCCAGCTGCGCTGGATGCTGTGGGGGATCGGCCTGGGGTTCGGGCCGTTCACCGCGCTCTACATCGTGCCGTGGACGTTCGGCGCCGCGGTTCCCTCCTGGATCGCTCTCGCGTTGCTTCCGCTGTTGGCGGTCCCCGCCGCGTTCACCGCGGCGATGGCGCGCTACCGGCTTCACGATCTCGACCTGATCCTGAGGCGCGGGCTGTCGGTCGCCGCGCTCGGCGTGATCACCGTCGCCGCCTACGCGGTCACGCTGGCGATCGTGCGCCGCTTGGTGATCGACCTCGAGCTGCCGGAGGCCGTGCTGGGCTTCCTCGCGGCGCTCCTCACCGCCATCGCGTACCCGAAGCTGCGCGCCTGGGTGAGTGAAGGCGTCGACAGGGCGTTCTACCGCGCGCGCTACAGCTATCGCGCGACGCTGCTCGACTGGAGCCGCGAACTGAACGCGGAGACCGACTTGACCTCTCTCCTCGAGCGGCTGGAAGACCGCGTCCGCGAGACCCTTGCCGTTCCCGCGTCCGCGGTTCTGGTTCGCGCCGCCGGCCGTCGATTCGAGCGCCTCTCCGCGACGGGGCGCAGGATCTCGATCGAGCTCGATCGCGCCGTCATCGACGCCCTCGAGCGGAATCCGTCGTACGCCGTTTCCGCCGGAGCGCTCGAGGGGATGCCTCAGGCGCGGCACCTGTTCGGGATGAAGGTCAAGGGAAGGGTCGCCGCCGTGCTCGGGGTCGCGGAGCGGGATGGCTTCGATACCTTGCTGTCGAGCGAGGACAGCGCGCTTCTCGCCACGCTGTGTGCGCACGCCGCGCCTGCGGTGGAAGCGGCACGGATGATGCTCGAGGTCCGCCAGCACGCCGCCCAGGTGGAATCGCTCAAGGCGCTGCAAGAGCGCATCCTCGAGAGCAGCGGCGTCGGCCTGCTGCTGATCGACGCCGAGGCGCGCATCCGCGCCTGGAACCGCCGCCTCGAGGAGATCTACGGGCTTCCGCGCGAAGAGGCGTTGGCGCGGCCCCTCCGCGACGTCTTCCCGCTGCACTCGATCCGGCGGATCGAGCGCGAGCTGGCCGCGGTGGGACCCGACGTCGAGGCGCGGATCTATCGTCACGCGCTGGTCAACCGCGCCGGTGAGCGCATCGTCGTCAACCTCGCGCTCTCGCCTGTCGCCGCGGACGGCGGAGACGGGTCGCGCGTCGTGACGTTCGACGACATCACCGCGCGCGTGATCTTGGAAGAGCAGGTGTTGCAACAGGAGCGGCTGGCGTCTCTGGGTCTTCTGGCCGCCGGGGTCGCGCATGAGGTGAACACGCCGCTCACGGGCATCTCGGGCTACGCGCAGCTGCTCCTCGACGACATGGCCGCCGACGATCCGCGGCGGGAGACGCTCGAGAAGATCGAGATTCAGACGCGCCGGGTCGCGACGATCACCAACTCGCTCCTGAATCTGGCGCGGCCGGAGCGCTCGGCGTTCGAAAACCTGACGCTCAACGACGCGGTGCAAGAGGTACTGAGGCTGTTCCAGCCGCAAGTCCGGGACAATCGGATCGCCCTTCACGTCGATTTGGGAGACGGGCTCCCCGAGGTTCGCGGGCACCGCGGCAAGCTGCAGCAGGTCCTTCTGAATCTGCTCTCGAACGCCCGCGACGCCGTCGAGGGGGGCGGGCGCATCGCCGTGCGCACCGCCCGAGCGGACGGGCGCGTCGTGCTCGAAGTGGTCGACGACGGCGTCGGGATCGCCGAAAGCGACCTGCCGCGCATCTTCGACCCGTTCTTCACGACGAAGGGGCGCGGCAAGGGGACCGGCCTCGGTCTATCGATCAGCTACGGCATCGTACGGGAGCACGACGGCGCGATGCACGTGGAGAGCGTGCCCGGCGAGTTCACGCGCTTCTGGGTCGAGCTGCCCGTTCCCAAGCCGGCGCGCGTCTTCGCGTAGGGGTCCGCTCAGCCGTAGCTGCTAGAATCCGCGACGATGGCGCCCGAAACAGCCGACGTGCTTCGCGGTCGCATCCTGATCGTCGACGACGAGCCCGTCGTCGCCGACGTCCTGGGGACGCTCCTCCGCAAGGAAGGACACCAGATCATCGCGGTGCAAGACGCGAGCTCCGGGCGCGCGCTGATCGAGACCGACGGGCCCTGGGATGCGGTCCTCCTCGACGTCATGCTCCCGGATGCGAACGGACTCGACGTGTTGCGCTGGATCCGCGATCGCGACCCCGACACCGCGGTCCTGATGATCACGGCGTTCGGCACGGTCGAAAACGCCGTGAGCGCGATGAAGCTCGGGGCATTCCACTACCTCACAAAGCCGTTCAAGAACGAGGAGGTTCGCATCTTGGTCGCTCAGGCCGTGAAGACGACGCGCTTGCGGACCGAGAACAAGAACCTCAAGCGCGAGTTGGCGTCCCGGCACCGCTACGAAAAGATCGTCGGCAAGTCCCGTGCGATGCAAGAGGTCTACCGGTTCATCGACCAGGTCGCGCAATCTCGCGCGACCGTTCTGATCAACGGCGAGAGCGGCACGGGCAAGGAGCTCGTGGCGCATGCGAT
>JAYUCM010000277.1:0-3500 GCA_043740355.1 Acidobacteriota bacterium
CGTCCGGCCTCTTCCCGTGCCGCTCGCGGGGCTCAAGGGCTACACGGGCGCCGCGGTTCTGGACGACGGATCGATCGTGCTCGTGCTCGACCCCGCGAATTTGCCTCTTGCCTAGGAGCCCGTCCGGGTATTCGCGTAGGCCGCGCACGAGGGGCTTGCGTGGCGCGGTCGCGGCGCGAGGAGCGACGTGATGCCTGCGCATCATGAGCGACGAGCAACAAAGACCGCGCCACGCAATCCCCACGTGCCCTTCGGGTTGCGGCGCCGCTGGGCCGTCTGCGTCGTCACCGCGCCTGGCCGATGCGAAGCATCTAGCTGCGGCGCGGTTCCTCGCATCCGACCCAGCGGCGCCAGCAACGCGGCCTGCGCGAATACCCGGACGGGCTCCTAGCGACGGATGAGCGTCGCCTTCCGAGGCGTTCCGCCGTCGTCGACCGCGAGCACGGTGACGTCGGGCGAGATCTCACGCGACTTGACGTAAGCAAGGACGACCGCGGCAGGGCGCCCCGGCGGGCGTATCGCACTGGTCACCGCTCCGATCGTGCGGCCGCCGTGGAGGATTGCGGCTCCCGGCGAGGGGACGGGGGCATCGGGTTCGAGCTGAAGCCGGACGAGGGCCCGCGCGACCTTCCCGTAGGTGTTCAATCGCGCGACCACTTCCTGTCCGACGTAGCAGCCTTTCGAGAAGCTCACCGCGTCGCGCAATCCGGCCTCGAGGGGATTATGGTCTCCGGTGAGCTCGTGACCGGGGCCGGGGAGGCCGCTCAGGATCCGCCACGCCTCGAGCGCTTCGGCCTCGATCATTCCGCCGCCTTCGGACGCGGCTGCGTCGAGGAGCGCGGCGCGGACCTGTCGGCTTCGGTCCCGCGGTCCGATCACGAGGACCCCTTCGGCGTCGAATCCATTCGTGCGCGCCGCGTGGACGCGGATCCCCGCGAGCGTCACGGTCGATGAGGCGTAGGGAGCGAGGTCCGGAATTCCCGCAGCTCGGGAGGCCGCGGCCCACCGCGGGCCCAGCAGCGTCAACGCGAACGTCGCGGCCGTCGCATCCGAAAGGCCGGTGTTCTCCGCGAAGGTGAACTTGAGGAGATGCGCAAGAACTCTCGGCGCCCCTCCAGGCCCCGCCACGAGGAGCACGCCGTCATCGCCCAGATGGTGGACGAAGAGACGCTCGACGATGCGTCCTTTCGCATCCGTGACGACCGTCTGACGCCCCTCTCCGGGGCGCAGGTCCTTGACGTCACCGGTGCTCAGCCGGTGAAGGAGGCCCAGCAGGTCCGGGCCGGTCGCGATCAGCCTTCCGAGGTCCGATCGATCCGCGACCGCGCAGGCGGCTTCGGCCGCTTGAAGGCCGGTCACGACACGAACGTCACGGGGCCGATCGGGGGGACGATCCCGGCGGCGGTCCCTTCGTCGAGGAAGAGCTGGATCGCGCGCCGACCGCGCTCTCCGTAATCGAGAGTCATGTCGTTGACGTACATGCCGACGAACCGGTCGTTTAGCCGATCGTCCAGGCCGCGTCCGAAGCCCTTCGCGTACGCAAGCGCCTCCGCGCGGTTTGCGAGGCCGAAAGCGATCGAGTCCCGGTACACCTTCGTGAGCGCGCGCATGGCGTCTTCTCCGAGATCCCTCCGCACGGCGTTGCCGCCGAGCGGGAGGGGCAAGCCCCCGGTCCGTACGCCCCACCAGGCGCCGAGGTCCACGATCTTCACCAGGCCCCGTCCCGCGTACGTGAGCTGACCCTCGTGGATGATCAGCCCGGCGTCGGCGCGACCCTCCGCGACGACGTCGAGGATCTCGTCGAACGGCACGACGACGAAGGGGAACGCGTCTCCGAGGTAGAGGCGCAGCGCGAGGAACGCGGACGTCAGCGTTCCCGGGATCGCGATGGTCTTGCGGGCAAGCGCTTCGACCGCTAGCGGCTCCCTGGCGACGACGATCGGTCCGTACCCGTCTCCCATGCTCGCCCCGCAGGCCATCAGGGCGTAGCGGTCGGCGAGGTACGCGTAGGCGTGGATCGAGATCGCGGTGACCTCCAGCTCTCCCGCCAGCGCCCGCCGATTGAGGCTCTCGATGTCCTCCAGGACCTGCACGACGGCATAACCCCCGCAATCGACCCTTCCTTTGGCGATGGCGTAGTACATGAACGCGTCGTCGGGATCCGGGGAGTGGCCGATGCGGACGCGGTGACCCTCGGTGGTGCCCACGGGGATTTCCTCGCAACGAACTGGAGAGGGGCCGGCGATTATAGAATACGCGCGCGGAAGGGGAAACCGATGGCCGACGACCTCAGGCGCCGCGTCGAAGAACTCTCGGGGTTGCTCGTGGCGTGGCGGCGCGCCCTCCACAAGAAGCCCGAGCTGGGGTTCGAGGAGCACGAGACGGCGGCGCTCGTCGCGGCGCGCCTGCACGAGCTCCGGATGGACGTCAAGACCGGAATCGCGAAGACGGGCGTCGTGGGAGTCTTGCGCGCTGCGAAGCCGTCGCGGCCGCCCGTCCTGCTCCGCGCCGACATGGACGCCCTTCCTATCGAGGAAGCTCCCGGCCGGCCGTACGGGTCGGAGGTCGCCGGGAAGATGCACGCCTGCGGCCACGACGGACATACCGCGATGTTGCTCGGCGCGGCGTCGGTCCTCACTGCGGTGCGCGAGCGGCTCGACCGCGACGTCGTCTTCTGCTTCCAGCCCGGGGAGGAAGGCTTCGGCGGGGCGGAAGCCATGATTCGGGAGGGCGTGCTCTCCGAACACGGCGTGCGGGAGGTCTACGGACTCCACCTCTGGTCGCTCTTCCCCGTGGGAACCGTGCAGGTGCGTTCCGGGCCGGCGATGGCCGCCAACGACGAGTTCGTCGCGTCGATCGTGGGCAAGGGAGGTCACGGCGCGATGCCTCACGAGGCGCGCGATCCGATCGTCGCCGCGGCCAACGCCATCGTCGCCCTTCAGTCCGTCGTCGCACGCTCGATCGACCCGATGCAACCCGCGGTCGTCACGGTCGGCTCGCTCCAGGCGGGAAGCGCGCCGAACGTGATTCCCGAGGCGGCCACCATGAGGGGGACGTTGCGCAGCTTCGACGACGGAGTGAGGGAGCTCCTGCGTCGCCGCGTCCGCGAGGTTCTCGAAGGGACGTCGGCCGCCGCGGGTTGCCGACTCGACTACGCGCTTCACCCCGGGTACCCGACCGTCGTCAACGATGTCGATGCCGTGGCGCGGGTGCGCCGTCACGCCGCCCTCGTCGTCGGTGAGGGGAACGTCGTCGACCCGGCGCCGATGGCGGCAGCCGAGGACTTCGCCTACTTCCTGCGCCAAGCGCCCGGGGCCTTCGCCTTCATCGGCGCCGGAAACGTCGCGCGCGGCATTACCGCGCCGCACCACGCCCCGCAATTCGACATCGACGAATCCGCGCTGCCGATCGGGACGGAGCTCTTGGTGCGCATCGCCCTCGGCGATTAGGGAATAGTGGGGTCAGGTCTCCCATTGAGTCATTCGCACCATGCGAATGAC